>CANMAT010000025.1 GCA_947494865.1 Deltaproteobacteria bacterium | reverse complement strand
GAGACGGTCGTCGCTCTCCCAGGCGCGCACCCCGATGCGGTACACGCGCTCCGAGTCATGCTCGCGGTAGGGACGCACGCGCGAAGAACGCCACGGGCGGGTGGAGCCGGTCAAGATCGGCCAGCGCGTACTAGCGTCCGACCTTGCGCTCGAGCTCGCCCCAGCGCACCGACCACACCACCGGGCGCCCGTGCGGGCAGTGCCCCGCGAAGTCGACGCCGTCGAGCGCGAGGAGCAGCGCGCGGGCCTCCTCGTCGGCGAGCGCGTCGCCGCCGCGCACCGAGCCGTGGCAGGCCATCGTGGCGAGCACGAGATCCACCGCGCGCGAGAAGTCGTTCCCCTGGCGCCCGAGCTCGGCGACGAGGTCGCGCGCGAGGCGCCGCGGGTCGGCGCGGAGCATCAGGGCGGGCACCGCGCGCACGGCCACCGTGGTGGGGCCGATGGGCGCGAGGTCCATGCCGAGCGAGAGCAGGTCGTCGGCGCGCTCCTCGACGAGGGCCACGTCTTCCGGCGACAGCTCCACGCGCTCGGGCACGAGCATGGGCTGCATCGCGAGCGAGCGCGCCCCGTAGGCTTTGCGAAGACGTTCGAAGGTCACGCGCTCGGCCGCCGCGTGCTGGTCGAGAATCACCACCCCCATCTCGCCCTCGCACAAGAGGTACATGCGCCGGAGCTGGCCCACGTAGCGAAGGGCGCCGAAGCTCCCGCCCCCCGGCAGCTCGCTCGCGACGTGCTCTTCGCGGGGCGCGGCGATGGGCGCCGGGGCGACCGGCGCGGCCCGCGCAACGGGCTCGTAGGGCTTCGGCGGATAGGGCGCCTGCACCAGCCTCGCCCAGGGGTCTTCGGGGTCGGCGGGGGCCTCGACGAAGGCCCGCAGCGCGACCGGCGGGGCGAAGGCCGCAGCGGGCCGCGGGCGCTCGTGCTGCGCCGTAGAAGCGTCTCGAATCGAAGGCGCTTCGACGGGATCGTCGGGCGCGGCGAGGGTGCCCTCGCGGGCGCGCGCGATGAGGGCGGGGGCCTGGTTCTCGAGCGACGGGCCCGGCGCGAGGTGCTCGGCCCAGAAGTCTCTCGGGCGCACGGTGGCCTGCGCCCACGGAGCGGCGCCCGCGGCGTCGCGCAGCACGGCCGTCACGGCTTCGAACACGGCCCCCTGCGCGGCGAAGCGCACCTCGCTCTTCTGCGGGTGCACGTTCACGTCGACGTCGGTCGGAGGAACCTCGACGAGCACCGCCCCGACCGGGTATCGCCCGCCCTCGAGGGTCGAGCCGTAGGCCTGCGCCACGGCTCGGAGCAGCACGCGGTCGCGCACGTGGCGGCCGTTCACGTAGAGGGCGAGGTGGTTGGCGCCGGACCGCGCCCGCTCGGGGGGCCCGAGGAGGGCGGTGACCTTCACCGGGCCGCGCGCGCCGCGGAGGTCGGCGAGCTTCTCGTCGGGCCAGATCTCGCGCACGCGGCCGCCGATGTCGTGGTGCCGCAGGAGCTCTCGCACCACCTTGCCGTCGCGGCGAATCACGAAGCGCACGTCGGGGCGCGGGATGGCGAGGCGCACCACCGCGTCGACGCACGCGGCCCCCTCGGTCTGCGGCGTGCGCATGAACTTTCGCCGCGCGGGGATGTTGTAGAACAGGTCTTCGACGGTGATGGTGGTGCCCGTGGCGCAGCCCGCGGGGCGGAGCACGGCCTCGGCGCCGCCCTCGACCACGGCCTCGGCGCCCTCGTCGGCGCCGCGCGCGCGGCTCACGGCCTTGAAGCGCGACACCGAGGCGATGGAGGGGAGCGCCTCGCCGCGGAAGCCGTAGGTAGACACCCCCACGAGGTCGTCGGCCGAGCGAATCTTGCTGGTGGCGTGGCGCACCACGGCGAGGCGAAGGTCGTCGGGGCTCATGCCCGTGCCGTCGTCGGTGACGGCGAGGCGCGCGAGCCCGCCGCCGTCGAGGGAGACCGTAATGGCCTCGGCGCCCGCGTCGAGGGAGTTCTCGACGAGCTCCTTCACGACCGAGGCGGGGCGCTCGACCACCTCGCCGGCGGCGATCTGGTTGGCGACGTCGGGCGGCAGCAGCGCGATGCGGCTCATTGGGGCGCGGCGACGCTATCACACGGGTGCACGGTCGTTTGACCCGCGAATGAACCGGGTGATACCGTCGCGCCGATTGCTTCGCCGATGGCGTGAGGGTGACTTCTTTCTCGTGACGACCCCATGAAGTATTGCCCGCAGTGCAGCCGCGAATTCGAAGACGGGCGGGTCTTCTGCGAGGCCGACGGGAGCCCTCTGCAGGCGCGAGCGCCGCGGGCGGGGCAGCGCCCGTCGGGGGGCCTCGGCACCGGCGCGGGCCTCGGCGCCGCGGTGCTCTCGTCGCAGCCCATCACGGCCCTCGGCGCGACGGCGCTGCAGGCTCCGACGCCCGCGCGCGGCGTGTCGGCGCCGCTGACCTTCGCACCCGGCGATGACGTGCACGAGACCGTGCGGTCGCCCTCGCGCGCGCTCCCCTCGCACGGCGGCCTCGCCCTCGACACGAGCCGCGACACCATCTCGGCCGCCTCGCGAATGCCCGCCATCAGCGCAGAGATCCGCATGCCAGGCACCTCGCCGAGCGACCCGCCCGACATGCTGATCGACTCGCCGACCATCGCCATGAAGGCCCCGGTGCCCCCCGGCCAGCAGCCGACGCACGACGAAGACGGGCAGCGCAACCTCGTGGGCGCCACCGTCGCGGGCCGCTACAAGGTGCTGCGCCGCCTCGGCGAGGGCGGCATGGGCGTGGTGTACGAGGCCATCGACGAGCGCCTCGAGAAGCGCGTCGCGGTGAAGGTGCTCCGCGACGATTTCGCGCGCCGCCCCGACGTGGTCGCGCGCTTCACGCAAGAGGCCAAGAGCGCCGCGCGCATCAAGCACGAGAACGTGCTCGACGTGACCGACTACGGCCAGACCGAAGACAGCAGCTTCTACATCGCGATGGAGCTGCTCACGGGCACCGACCTCGCCGACGTGCTCCAGAGCGACGGCGTGGTGTCGCAAGAGCGCGGCATCGAGGTGGCCCTCCAGGTGTGCCGCGCGCTCCAGGCCGCGCACCAGAAGGGCATCGTGCACCGCGACATGAAGCCCGAGAACGTGTTCCTCGTGCGCACCGACGACGGCCGCGAGGTGGTGAAGATCGTCGACTTCGGCATCGCCCAGATGAAGGACATCACGGGCTCCGCCGAGGGGAGCCGCAAGCTCACCCGCACCGGCATGATCTTCGGCACCCCCGAGTACATGTCGCCCGAGCAGGCAGCGGGCAAACCCGTCGATCAGCGCGTCGACGTGTACGCCTCGGGCATCATTCTGTACGAGATGTTCGTCGGGCGCGTGCCCTTCCTGGGCGACACGTTCATGGGCATTCTCACCAAGCACATGTTCGAGGCGCCGCCGCCCCTCAAGCACGTGAACCCCGCGGTCAACGTCGCGCCCGACCTCGAGGCCATCATCTTCAAGGCCCTCGCGAAAGACCCCGCGCAGCGCTACCAGTCGATGCAGGAGTTCTCCGACGACCTCCTCCGCTTTCGCGCGGGCAATCGCACCAACGCCGCCTTCGCGCCCCCGTCGGCGCCGGTCATCCCTCCCACGGCGGCGCAGGTGCTCGGCGTCGGCTCCCCTGCGGGCGCGTCGCCCTACGGGTTCTCGCAGCAAGGCTCGCCCGACCAGGCCGTGGTGCCCTCGCGCACCGTCGAGGGCGAGCTCACGGGGCGGCGCAAGCGCCCGGTGGCGCTCATCATCGGCGCGGCGCTCTTCGTCCTCATCGCTGCAGGTGCCATCGCGGCGGTCGCCCTCTCGAAGACCGACGCTCCCACCGTCGCGCCTCCCACCGTCACACCGCCGGTCGCTCCTCCGGTCGCACCGCCGGTGCAACCGCAGGGCGTCGTGGTGCCGCACCCGGTCGCGCCGCCCCCGGTGGCGCCGCCGACCCCCGCGCTCATCCGCGTGCGCGTCGTGGCTGAGGGCTTTCCCCCCCGCACGGCGGTGACCTTCGCGTACGTCGACGCGAGCGCGCAGCGCCCGCCCATCGCGCCCTGCGACGACGCGGCCGACTGCGCCCGCGAGGTGCCCCCCAACGTGGCCCTCACCGTCACCGCGCAGGGCCGTCGCGTGGTCGGCGTGGCGCAGGTGCCGCCCAGCCGCGAGGGCGACGAGATCCGCGTGACGGCCGCGACGCGCGCCCCCGGACAGCGCCCCAACAACGCCAACGGTCACGCACCGTCAACGCCCCGCGCGCAGGGGCGCGCCGAGGCGGGCTGCGGCCAGGTCGACCCGCGCACCGGCCTCATTCGCATCTGCTTCGACCAGCGCTGAGCGCACCCCGCGCGGCCGCCCCGCGCGGCCGACGCGCGGGTGTGTTCGCGTGATTGACACGGGGGGCGCTTCTCGTACGATGCGCGCGGGTCGTGCGAACCCCTTTGTTTCAGCAACATCCCCGATGAGCCACCGCCCGTGACCGAAGCCTCCGCACGTACCGAGTTGAACCGCGCCGAGGGCGAGAGCGCCCCCGAGCAGCTGCCGCGAAGGTTCGGCAAATACACCCTCATTCGTCGGCTGGCGGCGGGCGGCATGGCGGTGCTCTACCTCGCGATCCACCGATCGATCGCGGGCATCGAGCGGCTGCTGGTCATCAAGCGCATCTTGCCCGAGTACGGCCGCGACAAGGGCTACATCGAGATGCTCTTGAAGGAGGCTCGCATCGCGATGACCTTCGCGCACGCCAACATCGTGACGGTGTTCGACGTGGGGCAGGTCGGCGGCGAGTACTTCATCGCGATGGAGCACATCCACGGAGAAGACCTCCGCGCGGTGGTGCGCGCCATGAAGCCCAAAGGGGTGATGGAGTTCCCCCTCCCGCACGCGCTGGCCATCGGCATCGGCGTGGCCGCGGGCCTCGCGTACGCCCACGAGAAGAAAGACCTCCAGGGCAACCCGCTGCGCGTGGTGCACCGCGACATCTCTCCGCAGAACATCGTGGTCACCTTCACGGGCGACGTGAAGGTGGTCGATTTCGGCATCGCCAAGGCCACCCACGAGCACGCCCCCGCCGAGCGCGACGCGGGCGCGCCCGCGGTGCGCCCCGCGCGCCTCGACGACCACACGGGCAGCGGCCAGGTGCGCCGCGGCGAGCGCGACACCGGCGTGAGCCTCAACTCGGCCGACGGCACCGGCGCGGGCAAGGTCAAGGGCAAGATCCCGTACATGTCGCCCGAGCAGGCGCGCGGCGACGACCTCGACCACCGCAGCGACATCTTCTCGCTCGGCATCATGCTGTTCGAGCTGTGCACCGGTCGCAGGCTCTTTCGCGGCGGCAGCGACGTCGAGACGCTCACGCTCATCACCGACGGCAACTACCCCCGCGCGGCCGACGTGAACCCTCGCATCGGCCCCGAGCTCGAGGCCGTGCTCATGAAGGCCCTCGCGCCCGACCGCGACGAGCGCTACCAGAGCGCGCGCGAGCTCCAGAGCGACCTCGAGGCGGTGGCCCGCAACGAGCGCATCCCCGTGTCGTCGGTGGCCCTCGGCGAGTGGATGAAGATGCTCTTCGCCGAGCGCCTCGCCGAGCAAGACGCCGCCCTCGCGGTGGGCAAGCTCGCCGCCGACGAGATGGGCGCCGCCGACGACGCCGAGGCCGAGCGCGAGGCCGTGCGCGCCGCCGCCGTCTCGGCGATGCCACCCCCCGCGCAGAGCCGCCGCCCGGTGATCATTCTGTCGGGCGTGCTCGCCGCCGTGCTCGCGAGCGGCGCCTACCTCTACGCGAGCAACGCGCGCCAGGCCGCCGTCGGGGCCGAGGGTCGCAGCGGGTCCCTCGCGGTGCGCTCGACGCCCGACGGGGCGCACATCTGGCTCAACGACGCGCCCACCTCGTTTCGCACGCCGCACGACTTCACGGGCCTCGCCACGGGCTCCGCGGGCACCTACCACGTGCGGGTCACCGCCGAGGGCTACGAGCCCTTCACCGCCGACGTGCAGCTCGAAGCGCCGCGCGCGCGCCGCGACGTCGTGGCCACGCTCGCGCGCCTCCGCGCGGCGAGCTTCACGGTGCTCGAGGTGAGCACCACGCCGCCCGGCGCGCGCGTGCTCGTCGACGGCCGCGAGGCGCAGGGCGCGACGCCTCTCACGGTGCCCGAGCTCGCCCCGGGCGTCGAGCACACCGTGGTGGTGCGCGAGCCCGACCACGTCGACGAGACCTTCACCTTCGTGGGCGCTGCGGGGCGCGTCGAGGCGCGCGCCCTCACGCTGCGCGAGCGCCCGCTGGGGCCCGCCGAGTCGTGGCTCGAGGTCACCACCGAGCCTCCCGCGGCGCGGCTTCGCATCAACGACCGCGAGTATGTCGGTGGGAGCCCGTACCGAATCCGCCTCGCGGCGCAGGCCCGGCCGGTGCCTGTCACGGTGTTCGCGCCAGGCTACGAGGGCGAGACGCGCGCGGCGCACCTCGTGGGCGGCCAGACGGTGAACCTTCGCACGGTGCGCCTCGCGGCGAGCGGCCACGGCGAGTCGGGTCGCAGCCCGCACGCGCCGCCCGTCGATGCCACGCCGGGGCACCTGCGCGTGGGCGCCAACCCGTGGTGCAACGTCTCGGTCGACGGGCGCGCCTACGGGCAGACGCCGCTGGTCAACATCACACTCCCGCCCGGGTCGCACCGGGTCACCTGCACGAGCCCCGAGGCGCCCACGCGAACGCGGAGCGTCACGCTCGCGCCGGGTCAGAACCTCCCGGTGGTCTTCGGCGCGCAGTAAGCATCGGAACGTGATTTCGTGATGTCTACCGCGCCCCCTCCGCCGCCCGTCACGGGCGTCCCCGAGCCCGTACCTCCCCCCTCGAAGCTCCGCGCCCTCTGGAAGGGGTGGCCCGGCAGCGCGCTGCGCGTCGTGCTGGCCCTCCTGCCCCTCGTGTGGCTCACCCAGAGGGTGCGCTGGTCCGACGTGGCCGCGCGCGCCCGCGACGTGGGCGTCGAGGGCCTGAGCCTCTCGTTCGGCACGCTGCTCGTGTCGGTGATGCTCTCCGCCGCGCGCTGGCGCGAGATGATGCGCGCGTACGGCGCCGCGAAGACCCCGCCGGTGCTCACCCTCGCGCGGCACAACTTCGTGGGCTTCTACTTCAACGTGCTCCCGAGCGGCGTGGCGGGCGACGCGGTGCGCGCGCACCGCCTCCTCGGGTCGATGCCCGACATGGCCACCTCCCTCACGGTGATCTTCCTCGAGCGCGTGTCGGGCCTCCTGGGGCTGTGCATCGTGGCCGCGGCGGCCTTCCTCCTCAGCGACGACATGCGCAGCGACGTCGTAGCGCAGGTGCTCGAGCTCGGGCTCCTCGCCGCCCTGGGGTTCTCGTCCGTGATGCTCGCCACGCCGTGGGCCGTCGCGCGCTGGCCCGCGCTGCGCGCCCTGCTCGCGCGCGTGCCCGTGCTGGGCACCATCGCGCTGCGCGTGCCCGCGGCCCGCTCCATGGCGCGCCTCGGGGGCTCGGTGCTCCAATCGGTGATCATTCAGGGCCTCGTGGTGCTCTCGGTGTCGCTCCTCGTGCGGCCCCTCGCGCCGACGGTCACGCTGCTGGTGTGCGCGCGCGTCGTGCCCGCGGTGATCCTCACGACGTACATCCCCCTCACACCGGGCGGCCTCGGCCAGCGCGAGCTGGTGTTCCGGTACATGTTCGGCCTGGTGGGCGTTGCGCCCGACGCGGCCGTCGCCACGTCGCTGCTGTTCTTCGCGATGCTCATGGCCCTCGCGGCGATGGGGGGCCTATGCCTCCTGGCCGAGCGCGCGCTGGGCCTCGACACGGGCGCCAAGCCCTGAAAGAGAGACCACCGTGGGACTCGGATCGACGCGCAAGACGGTGCTGGTGACGGGCGCCGCGGGCTTTCTGGGCTCGCACCTCGTCGACCGCCTGCTGGCCGAGGGCTTCGAGGTCGTAGGCCTCGACAACCTCATGACGGGCGACCTCGGCAACCTCGCCGACGCGGGCCGCTCGCGGCACTTTCACCTCGAGATCGGCGACGTGCGCGAGCCCCTGCGCGTCTACGCCGAGGTGATCTTCAACTTCGCGTGCCCGGCCTCGCCGGTGCACTACCAGTCCGACCCCTTCGCCACGCTCACCACCAGCGTGCTCGGGGCCGTGCGCCTCGTCGAGCACGCGCGCCTTCGGGGCTGCCGCATCGTGCACGCGAGCACCTCGGAGGTGTACGGCGACCCCGACGAGCACCCGCAGCGCGAGACCTACTGGGGCCACGTGAACCCCATCGGCGACCGCGCCTGCTACGAC
Organism: Deltaproteobacteria bacterium; assembly: GCA_947494865.1. Taxonomy (GTDB): domain Bacteria; phylum Myxococcota_A; class Polyangia; order Polyangiales; genus CAISKJ01. The sequence continues at coordinate 5,404 of CANMAT010000025.1, read as the reverse complement.
GAGGGCAAGCGCGCCGCCGAGACCGTGCTGCGCGACGCCGTGCGCGTCCACAACGCCGACGCCCGCATCGTGCGCATCTTCAACACCTACGGGCCGCGCATGTCGTTCAACGACGGGCGCGTCGTGTCCAACTTTCTCGTGCAGGCCCTCCAGGGCCAGCCCATCACGCTCTACGGCACGGGCGAGCAGTCGCGGTCGTTCTGTTATGTGTCCGACCTCATCGAGGGAATTTTTCGCGTCGCCATGGCGCCCGCCGTCGAGACGCCGCTCAACCTCGGCAACCCCGTCGAGGTCACCATGATCGAGCTCGCGCGCGCCGTGATGCAGGTGACCGGGCGCGAGGTCGAGCTGGTGCGAAGGCCCTTGCCCGCCGACGATCCGCGGCGACGGTGCCCCGACATCACGCGCGCCCGCGCGGCCATCGGCTTCGAGCCCGCGGTGCCCCTCGCCGAGGGCCTGCAGCGCACGCACGACAACTTCGTCGAGCGCATGCGCTACTCGATGCGCCCGCCCGCGGGGCCGTGACCGTGACGGACTCGGAAGCGCGCGCAGCGACCACGACCGTGGGCGGCACCTTCGTGGTGCTCATGCCCATCTACGAAGACTGGGAGTCGGCCTCGGTGCTCGTGGGGCGCGTGCAGTCGGCGCTCGCGGGCCTCGTCGACGGGGTAGAGTTTCTCCTCGTGAACGACGGCTCCGTGGCCCCGCCGCCGGCGGCCATCGCGCTCGGCGACGCGCCCGCGGCGCGCGTCGATGTTCTGCATCTGCGGCGCAACCTCGGGCACCAGCGCGCCATCGCCGTGGGGTTGAGCCACGTGCACGCGCACCGCCCCTGCGACGGCGTCGTGGTGATGGACGGCGACGGCGAAGACACCCCCGACGGCGTGGCGCGATTGCTCCGTCGCTTCGCCGAGGTGGGCCGCGCGCACACGGTGTTCGCCGAGCGCGCGCGCCGCACCGAGGGGGCGCTGTTTCGAACGTTCTATGTGCTCTACCGCTGGCTGCACCAGATGCTCACGGGGCGCGGCGTGCGGGTGGGCAACTTCAGCGTGGTGCCGCGCGCCCACCTCGACCGCCTCGTGGCCGTCTCCGAGCTCTGGAACCACTACGCAGCCAGCGTTTTTCGCGCGCGCCTCCCCGTGGCCACCACGCCCATCGACCGCGGGTACCGCATCGCCGGCGCCTCGCGCATGAACTTCACGTCGCTCCTCGCGCACGGGCTCAGCGCGATCTCGGTGTTCTCCGACGTGGTGGGCATGCGATTGCTCATGGTCGCGGGCGCGCTGGTGCTCGTCGCGGGCGGCGGCATCGTGGCGGCGGCGTGCGTGCGGGCGTTCACCGACCTCGCCATTCCGGGGTGGGCCACCAACGTCGCGGGCATTCTGCTCGTGGTCATTCTGCAGGCGCTGCTCATGGCCGTGGCCTTCGTGTTTCTCATCTTGCAGTCGCGCAACCAGACGGCGTTTCTGCCCATTCGCGACTACGGGTACTTCGTCGACCGCGAAGAGGCCATCGCGAGGGCGCCGTGAGCGCGTACCGCTACGAGGGCGACGAGCTCACCCTCTTTCGCGGGGCCCATCGGTGGAAGGCGTACCTGCGCGACGAGATCCGCCGCGAGGTGCGCGGCGCGGTGCTCGAGGTGGGCGCGGGCCTCGGCGGCACCACGCGCGCGATTCGCGATGAGAGCGACCCGTCGTGGACGTGCCTCGAGCCCGACGGCGCCCTCTGCGACGCGCTGCGCGCCGAGGTGGGCGCGCTCCCCTCGCCCGCGCGCATCACGGTGAAGCACGGCGCGCTCTCGTCGCTCGACGCGGGCGCGCGCTACGACACGGTGCTCTACGTCGACGTGCTCGAGCACATCGCCGACGACCGCGCCGAGCTCGCGCGCGCGGCCTCGCACCTCGCGCCCGGAGGGGCCCTCGTGGTGCTCTCGCCCGCACACCCGTGGCTCTTCACGCCCTTCGACGCCGCCGTGGGGCACCACCGGCGCTACACGCTCGCCGCGCTGCGCGCGCTCACGCCCGCGGGCACCGCCATGACCCGCGGCGACTACCTCGACGCCGTGGGGCTCCTCGCGTCGCTGGGCAACCGCGTGCTCCTCCGAAAGTCGATGCCGACGGAGCGGCAGATCGCCCTGTGGGACGGTGTGATGGTGCCCCTCTCGCGCAGGCTCGACCCGGTGCTCGGGCGCCGCGTGGGCAAGTCGGTGCTCGCGGTGTGGCGCAAGGGCTGAGCGCTTCTAAGGGCGGGGCGAGCCGTGGTAATGGCATAGCGCCATGGCAACCACAGCGGAACTCCTCGGCCTCGCTGGCCAGCACATGCTCAAGAACTACAAGCAGCCCCCGCTCGTGATGACGCGCGGCGAGGGATGTTATTTGTGGGACACCGAAGGGCGTCGGTACCTCGACCTCTACGCGGGCATCGCGGTGTGCGTGCTCGGCCACGCGCACCCCGCGCTCGTGCGCGCGGTGTGCGAGCAGGCGGGGCGCCTCATGCACATCGCCAACTACTACTACAACGACCGGCAGATCGAGCTGTCGGCGGAGCTCGCGCGGCGCTCGGGCTACGACCGGGTGTTTCTGTGCAACTCGGGCACCGAGGCCAACGAGGCGGCGCTCAAGCTCGCGCGGCGCTACCACTGGGCCCGCGGAGACAGGTCGCGCACCGACCTCGTCGCCACGTGGAGCTCGTTCCACGGCCGCTCGATGGGCGCCGTCGCGCTCACGGGGCAGGCCAAGTACTGGGAGGGCTTCGGCCACATGCTCCCGGGCGTTTCGCACGTCGCGTACGGCGACCTCGACGCGATGCGCCGGCGCATCAACGACCGCACGGCGGCGGTGTTCATCGAGCCCGTGCAGGGCGAAGGCGGCGTGCTCCCGGCGCCCGACGGGTACCTCGAGGGCCTGCGCGCGCTCTGCACCGAGCGCGGCGCGCTCATGGTGGTCGACGAGATTCAGACGGGCATCGGCCGCACGGGGCGCTTCCTCGCCACGCAGCGCGTCGGCGTCGAGCCCGACATCACCACCGTCGCGAAGGGCACCGCGGGCGGCGTCCCCATCGGCGCGATGCTCACGCGCGAGCACATCGGCGAGGCGCTGCTCCCGGGCACGCACGGCAGCACCTTCGGCGGCAACCCCCTCGCGGCCGCGGCGGCCCTCGCGGTGCTTCGCACGCTCGACGAGGGCGACCTCATGGCGCACGCCGAGAAGATGGGCAGGCACCTCGTCGACGGGCTCGCGCGCATCGCGGAGAAGTACCCGCGGTCGGCCACGGGGGCGCGCGGCGTCGGGCTCCTGTGCGGCATCGTGCTGGCCGACGGCGTCGACCCGCGCGGCGTGCTCGCGGCCCTGCGCGAGCGGGGCGTGCTGGTGAGCCAGGCGGGCGACCGCGTGGTGCGCTTCGCGCCGCCGCTCATCGTGACGGCGGCGGAGCTCGACGAGGGCCTCGCGGCGCTCGAGGCCGTGCTCGCCGACCCGCCCCGCACCGCGGCCTGATCGGCGCGCGATTTCAAGAAGAATCTTTCGACGCGTCGCCCGCGAGGTGCGCAACGCTTCGCGGCTTGTGGTCGCGGCGCGGTCTTGCGATGCTCGGTGTTGATACGGAGTGTGCGACCGAGGCGCTGCACGTGGCGCCGCGGTCGCTCCATCGGGAGCGATGATGAAGACGGCGAAGCGCGACTTTCTCAGGCTGATGGACCTCGAGGCGGGTGAAATTCTCACCGTGCTCGACCACGCGAAGGCGATGAAGAATCAGCGCGCCTCGGGGGCGCGCAGGCACCCGCTCGAGGGGCGCTCGGTGGCGCTCATCTTCGAGAAGCCGTCGACGCGCACGCGCGTGTCGTTCGAGGTGGGCGTGCACGAGCTCGGCGGGCACCCGGTGGTGCTCTCGTCGCGCGACATGCAGCTGGGCCGCGGCGAGTCCATCGAGGACACGGCGCGCACCCTCTCGGGGTACGTGCACGCCATCGTGATTCGCACCTTCGGGCACGACCGCGTCGAGGCGCTCGCGCGGGCGGCGCGGGTGCCGGTGATCAACGCGCTCACCGACGAGCACCACCCGTGTCAGATCCTGGCCGACCTGCTCACGGTGCGCGAGTCGCACGGGCGCATCGAGGGGCTCCGGTACGCGTGGGTGGGCGACGGCAACAACGTGGCGCGGAGCTGGGTCGAGGCGGCGGCGCGCCTGGGGTTCGAGCTCACGCTCGCGTCGCCCGAGGGCTACGAGCTCCCGGCGTCGGAGCTCCCGGGCAACGCGCGCACGGTGCGCGACCCTCGCGAGGCCGTCGAGGGGGCCGACGTGGTGATCACCGACGTGTGGGCGAGCATGGGGCAAGAAGACGAGGCCGAGCGGCGGCGAAAGGCCTTCGCGGGATACCTCGTCGACCCGGCGCTCATGGCCCGCGCGTCGCGCAACGCCGTGGTGCTGCACTGCCTGCCCGCGCACCGCGGCGAAGAGATCAACGCGGTGTACCTCGACGGGCCCGCGTCGGTGGTGTGGAGCGAGGCCGAGAACCGCCTCCACACGCAGAAGGCCCTGCTTGAACATCTGATGCGCTGAGAAGATTTCGTACCGCGGGGGAGACATCTTCTCGGTTGCGAAAAATACAAGACTGACGGACGGTACACAGGTAGGACGCTACCGATCGGGATGGAGATGGAAAAGGTCATCGGCATCGATCTGGGCACGACGAACTCCTGTGTGGCCGTCGTAGAGAATGGCGCGGCGGTGGTGATCCCCAATCGTGGCGGATACAAGACCACGCCGTCGATGGTCGCGATGACCGAGGCGGGCAAGCGGCTCGTGGGTCACCTCGCGAAGCGGCAGGCGATCACCAACGCGGAGAACACGGTTTATTCGGCCAAGCGCCTCATCGGGCGCAAATGGAACTCGCCGCAGGTCAAGCAGGTGGCCGCGAGCGCGTCGTACTCGATCGTCGAGGGGCCCCACAACGACGTGCGGATCCAGCTGCGCGACAAGGCGTACTCGATCCCCGAGGTGTCGGCGATGGTGCTCGCGGAGATGAAGCTCATCGCCGAGGAGTACCTGGGTCACGAGGTGCGCAAGGCCGTGGTGACGGTGCCCGCGTACTTCAACGACAACCAGCGGCAGGCCACAAAAGACGCCGGGCAGATCGCCGGCCTCGACGTGATTCGCATCATCAACGAGCCCACCGCGGCGGCCCTCGCGTACGGCTTCGGCCGCAACATGGACCGCACCGTGGCCGTGTACGACCTCGGCGGCGGCACCTTCGACATCTCGATCCTCGAGATCGGGTCGGAGGGTGTGTTCCGCGTGGTGAGCACCAACGGCGACACGTTCCTCGGCGGCGAAGACTTCGACGCCCGCGTGATCGACTGGCTCGTCGACGGGTTCAAGAGCGAGCACGGCATCGACCTGCGCAAAG
>CANMAT010000024.1 GCA_947494865.1 Deltaproteobacteria bacterium | reverse complement strand
GAGGCCCCAGGGCAACGAGCCTCCGAGGCCCTCGAAGCGACCCAACGAGCCTCCGAGGCCCTCGCGGAGTCCCCCGCACGGCCCCGCGAACCCGTCGATCCCCCGGCCGCCCCGCGTGCCGGGCGAGGCCGTCGCGCAGCCCGTCGATGCCCGCGCCCCGCAGCGTGGTGGGCCGCCGCCGCGACCGATGCAGGCGCCGCCGCAGCGGGGTGGGCCGCCGCCGCGGCCGATGCAGCAGGGTGCGCGGCCCAACGACGCGCTACCGCCCGAGCGCCGTCCGCAGCCCACGCCGCCGCAGCACGCACCGGAGCCGCGCCCCGTCGCGGTCGCAGAGCCTATCGCCCCCGTCGAGCCCGTGGCGGCAGAGCCCGCGCCGCCGCGGCGACTCTACCTCCCGCTCGCCGAGGTGAGCGAGGTCGACGCGCTCGGTGAGCCCGAGTTTCCCGAGTACGAGTGGGCCGACCACGCCGCGCTCACGGGCGTCGCGATGGCGCGCACCGCGGGTGCGCCGCGGGCCGTCGCGGTCGACGCGGGCAACGTGGCGCTGCGCAAGGGCGAGACCGTGGTGCTCGAGAGCGAGCAGGGCATCGAGCTCGCGATGGTGACCTCCGCGCCGCGCAGGCAGCTCGTGACGGCGCGCCTCGCGATGCGCGTGCTGCGCCGCGCGGGCGAGGCCGACCTCCGCGCCGAGGCGCGCACGCGGGTGCGCGAGGCCGACGCGTTTCGCCTCGCCTCCAAGGTGGTGCACGACCTCAAGCTCGCCGCCAAGGTGGTGCGCGTCGAGTGCGCCCTCGCGGGCGGCCGCTCGCTGGTCTACCTCGCCAGCGAAGAGCGGCTGGAGCTCCGCGACGTGGCGCGCTCGCTCACCACGGCGCTGCGCGGGCGCGTCGAGATCCGCCACGTGGGCGTGCGCGACGCCGCGAAGAACATCGGCGGCGTGGGCCCCTGCGGGCTCCAGCTCTGCTGCAACACGTTCCTCTCCGAATTCGCGCCGGTCTCCATTCGCCACGCGAAGGATCAGGGCCTCGCCCTCACCCCGCAGCGCGTGTCGGGCGTGTGCGGGCGCCTCATGCGTTGCCTCGTGTACGAGGACGCGTTCTACCGCCAGCAGCGCGCGCTCTTTCCGAAGCAGGGCAAGCGCGTCACCACGCCCCGGGGCGAGGGGCGCGTGCGCGACGTCGACGTGCTCGCTCGCACGGTGCGCGTCGCCTTCGCCGACGGCCACGCCGAGACCTTCGCCGTCGAAGAGGTGCAGGCGCTCTTCGCGCCCGACCCCGCGCACCGCCCCGCGGCGGCCCCGAGCGCCGACGAGGGGCCCGACGACGGCGCGCCGTAGGGTCCGCTGTTTCGCGTGCGATCGCGCGAGGGCGCGGCTATACCTCGGCCCCTTCTTCCGCGAAGAGGCACCGCATGACCCAGCGCTTCTATGTCACCACGCCGATCTACTACGTGAACTCGTCGCCCCACGTGGGCACGGCCTACACCACCGTGGTGGCCGACGCGCTCGCGCGCTTCCACGCGCTGCGCGGCGAGCGCACGTTCTTTCTCACCGGCACCGACGAGCACGGGCTCAAGCTCGAGCGCGAGGCCCAGCGCAAGGCCATGAGCCCGCAGGCCTTCGTCGACGAGATGTCCGAGCGCTTCCGCGACCTGTGGCCGAAGCTCCTCTGCCGCCCCGACGATTTCATTCGCACCACCGAGCGGCGCCACGAAGAGGGCGTGCAGCGCGCGTGGCAGCGGTGCGTCGACAGCGGCGACATCTACCTCGGCTCGTACGAGGGCCTCTACTGCGTCGCCTGCGAAGACCACAAGACCGAGAAGGAGCTCCTCGAGGGCAACCTGTGCCCCGTGCACGGCCGCCCCGTCGAGCGCGTCACGGAGCAGTCTTACTTCTTCAAGCTCAGCGCCTACGGCGACCGGCTGCTCGAGTTCTACAAGCGCAACCCCACGTTCGTGCGCCCCGAGACGCGGCTCAACGAGGTGGTGTCGTTCGTCGAGGGCGGCCTGCGCGACCTGTCGATCTCGCGCACCAGCTTCTCGTGGGGCATCCCCGTGCCCGGCGACCCCAAGCACGTGATGTACGTGTGGTTCGACGCGCTGTTCAACTACCTCACGGCGCTCGCGGGCACCGAGCGCGAGGGCGCGCTCTGGCCGCCCGACGTGCAGCTCGTGGGCAAAGACATCCTGCGCTTTCACGCGGTGTACTGGCCCGCGTTCCTCATGAGCGCGGGGTACGCCGACGACAAGCTCCCGCGCACCATCTGGAGCCACGGGTGGCTGCTCACCGACGGGCAGAAGCTCTCGAAGAGCCGCGAGGGCCCCTCGCACGGCCGCGGCACCACCGACCCGGTGCGCGTGGCCGACGCCGTGGGCGCCGACGTGCTGCGGTACTTTCTGCTCCGCGAGGTGTCGCTCGGGCAAGACGGCGAGTGGTCGGTGCCCTCGCTCGTGTCGCGCGCCCGCAGCGACCTCGCCGAGACCGTGGGCAACCTGCTCAACCGCGCCCTCCCCTTCGCGAAGCACTTCGACGGTAGGGTTCCGCACGCGCCCGCGGAGACGCTCAGCGACGCCGACCGCGCGCTCGAGGCGCTCGCCGCGACCGCCGCGCGCGACGCCGCCGCCGCGTGGGCCGAGCCCGCGCCGCACCGCGCGCTCGAGGCCACCATCGAGCTCGCCCGCGCGGGCAACCGCTACTTCGACGAGAGCGCGCCGTGGAGGCTCGCCAAGGCCGGCGACCTCGCGCGCCTCGCGGCCGTCGTCTCTCACGTGCTCGAGCTCGTGCGCGTGGTGTCGGTGATGCTCTGGCCCGCCACGCCGTCGAAGAGCGACGCCATCCGCGCGCAGCTCGGCCTCGACCCGCTCGCGCCGCGCGTCGACGCCGACCTGTGGCCCCTCGCGTGGGGCGGCCTCGCGGCGCACACCGCCCTCGCGCCGGGGCAGCCCGTGTTCGCCAAATTCGATGCGCAGCAGCAGGCGCAGATCTTCAAGGAGCTCGACGTGACCACCGAAGAGACGAAGCCCGAGGCGCCCGCGAAGGCTCCCAAGGCGGCGAAGCCCGCCGAGGCGAAGCCCGCCGAGGCGCCGCCGGGGCCGCTCACGTACGAGCAGCTCATGGCCACCGTAGACCTTCGCCTCGCGAAGGTGCTCGCGGCCGAGCGCATCCCGCGCAAAGACAAGCTCCTCAAGCTGTCCGTCGACCTCGGCGAAGCGGCCGGGCCCCGCACCATCATCGCGGGCATCGCGCTCGCGTACGCGCCCGAAGCGCTCGTGGGCAAGCAGGTGATCGTCGTGGCCAATCTCCCGCCGCGCGACTTCGGCGGCGGGCTCGTGTCGCACGGGATGCTCCTCGCAGCGGGGCCCTCCGACGGCCTCTCGCTCGCCACCTTCGAGAAGGATCACGCGCCCGGCACGCGGGTGAAGTAGCCCCATGTTCGGCCTGGCACCGCTGCGAAGAAACTACGACGCCGCGCTGCGCGACCTGCGCGCTTCGAAGCCCGCGGTGCGCGCCTCGGCCGCGCGCGACCTCGGCATGGTGGGCGACGTGCAGCCGCGCGCCGCCGCCGACGCCCTCGCGCCCCTCGTCGACGACACCTTCTCGGAGGTGCGCTGCGCGGCCCTCACGGCCCTGGGCATCCTGCGCGCGCGGCACCTCGCCGACCGCGTGGCCACGCGCCTCGACGACGGCGACAGCGACGTGCGCCAGCTCGCCGCGGTGGCCCTCGCCGAGATGGGCGGCGAGCGCGCGCTCGAGCTGTTGAAGCAGTCGCTCGAGAGCGACCACGCCGACGTGCGCTTCCAGTGCCTCCTCGGGGTGCTCTCGCTCGACGCGCGCGAGGGCTTCGCGGTGGCCGTCGCGTCGCTGGCCAGCGACGACCCGTGGATCGCCGCCGAGGCCGCCGAGCAGGTGGGCCGGCTCTTCGCCCTCGACCCCGATCACCGCACCGAGAACGCCCTCGACGACGACGCCCGCGCGCGCGCCCTCGCGGCCCTGCGCGCCGAGCTCGACGACCCGTCGCAGCGCGTCGCGGTGAGCGCCGCGATGGCCCTCGCGCGCATGGGCGACGACGGCGTGGTGCCCCTGCTCTGCGACTTCGTGCGCGGCCGTCGGCGCGTCGAGGGCGCCGACACCGAGGCCCTCACGGCCGAGGCGCTCGAGCTCCTCGGGGCCGTCACCGGCGACGCGGCGGCCCCCGCCCGCGAGGCCCTCGCGGTCGTGGCGTGGCGGGTGATCCCCTCGCCCGAGCGCAACATCGCCCGCGCCGCCCTCGCGCGCCTCGGCGACCCGCGCGCCTGCGACGACCTCATCGAGCAGCTCCGCTCGCTCCTCCCGGGGCGCCGCGAGGCGGCGGTGAAGCTCGTTCGCGTCGCGCGGCTCCAGGGCGCCGAGGGGGCGCTCCTGTCGCTCCTCGACGACGGCGGCGTCGAGCCCGCGTTCGTGATCGACGCGCTCGGCGCGGTCGGCGGCGAGCGCACGCGCAACACCCTCTCGCGCGTGGCCCGCACGCACGACAAGTCTGAGATCCGCGACGCCGCGCGGCGCGCGCTCTCGCGCCTCGAGGCCACGCCATGACCGACCCCGAAGCCCTCATCGACTCGCACTGCCACCTCGACTTCGCCGACTTCGGCGCCGAGCGCGAGGCCATTCTCGCCCGCGGGCGCGCCGAGGGCATCGCGTGGTTCGTCACCATCGGGTCGGGCCGCGCCACCGAGAGCGCCCCGACGCCGTGGCCCTCGCCGACGCGCACCGCGACGTGGTGGCCACCGTGGGCATCCACCCGCACGACGCCGTGCACGCCACCGACGCGGCGCTCGAGTCCATGGCGTCGCTCGCGCGCCGCGAGCGCGTGGTGGCCGTCGGCGAGGTGGGGCTCGACTACCACTACGACCACTCGCCGCGCGAGGCGCAGCGCGAGGCGTTTCGGCGCTTCGTGGCGCTCGCGAAGGCAGTCAAGAAGCCCCTGGTGATTCACACCCGCGCGGCCCCCGGCGACACCCTCGCCATCTTGCGCGACGAGGGCGCCCGCGACGTGGGCGGCGTGATCCACTGCTTCTCCGAAGACGCCGCGTTCGCCAGGGCCGCGATGGATCTCGGCTTCGACATCTCGTTCTCGGGCATCGTCACCTTCAAGAAGTCTGACGACCTGCGCGCCGCCGCGAAGACCGTCCCCCTCGATCGCATGCTCATCGAGACCGACGCCCCCTACCTCGCGCCGATGCCCTTTCGCGGCAAGCGCAACGAGCCCGCGTACCTCGCGCGCACCGCCGCCCACCTCGCGAACACCCTCGGCCTCGCCGAGCGCGACCTGCGCCGCGCCACCACCGCCAACGCCCTTCGCCGCTTCGGCCTCGACCGCTTCGCGCGCTGAAGACCGTGCGCTTCGCTGCGCTCCGGGCGCTTGCGACGGAGCACTGAACAGGCGTACGGTTGCCGCATGAGCGAGCGCGCGCAGGTCGGCGGGGTCTCTACGTTCAACGGTGAGCTTTCGCTGGCGCGCACGCAGACGCCGATGGAGTTCACCGAAGAGCAGAAGCAGCTCATTCGCGACACCTTCGCCAACGGCGCGAGCGACGCCGAGTTCTCGGTGCTGCTCGAGGTGGCGCGGGCGCGGCGGCTCAACCCCCTTTTGCGACAGATTCACTTCGTACAACGGTGGGATTCGGAGAAGCACCGCATGGTGTGGGCCACGCAGGTGTCCATCGACGGGCTGCGCGCCGTGGCCGAGCGCACGGGGCTCTATCAAGGGCAAGACGAGCCCGAGTTCGTCGAGAACGCCGACGGCACGCTCAAGCTCTGCAAGGTGCGCGTGTGGCGCAAAGACTGGCCGCGCCCCGCCGTTGGGGTCGCGTACTGGAGCGAGTACGTGCAGACCACCCGCGACAAGCAGACGGGCAAGACGCGCCCGACGGCCATGTGGGCGCGCATGCCCCACGTGATGCTCGCCAAGTGCGGCGAGGCCCTCGCGCTGCGCAAGGCCTTCCCCGAAGACATGGCGGGGCTCTACACCACCGACGAGATGTCGCAGGCGCAGGGCGAGGCCGCGCGCGCCGCGCAGCCGTCGGGGCCGCAGCCCGCGCGGGTGGTCCCCATGGAGCAGGGGCCGCGCACCGAGGTGCACATTCACGCCGCGCTGCCCGCGATGGCGTCGAAGCCCCACGAGCCCGCACCGCCCGAGCGCGCGTCGCGCGGCCCCGCGGTGGTGAAGACCGTCGAGGCCGAGCGCCCCGCCGCGCCCGCGGTGGCCGAGGCGCCGCGCAAGCCCACCGACCCGTGGCTCGATTTCTACGGGTGAGGGCGGCGCCCCCGGCGTCGCGCGGCCCTCGCGATGGGGGCCGTGTCGGTGCTATGCCCGCGCACCTATGAGCCGATGGACGCCCGATCTCCTCCCTGACCTCGCCGACCGAACCTTTGTCATCACGGGGGCCAACAGCGGCATCGGCCTCGAGGCCGCCCGCGTGCTGGCCCACAAGGGCGCCCGCGTGGTGCTCGCCTGCCGCTCCGCCGAGAAGGCCACCGCGGCGCTCGACGGCATTCGCGCGGGCCGCGCCGACGCGCGCGTCGAGGCCATGTCGCTCGACCTCGCGAGCCTCGCCAGCGTGCGGTCGTTCGCGGGCGAGCTCGCGGCGCGCCTCCCCGACGGCTTCGACGTGCTGGTCAACAACGCGGGCGTCATGGCGCTCCCGCGGCGCCTCACGGCCGACGGCTTCGAGATGCAGTTCGGCACCAACCACCTGGGCCACTTCGCGCTCACGGGCCTCGCGCTGCCCCTCCTGGCGAAGCGCGCCGGGGCCCGCGTGGTCAACGTGGCGAGCGGCGTGCACTGGGGCGGCCGCATCGCCTTCGACGATCTCATGGGCGAGCGCGCCTACAACCGCTGGACGGCCTATTTGCAGAGCAAATTGGCCAACCTGCTCTACACGCGCGAGCTCGACAAGCGCCTCGCGGCGAGGGGCCGCGGGGTGATCGCGCTGGCCGCGCACCCCGGCTACTCGGCCACCAACCTGCAGCAGGTGTCGGCCGAGACGCAGGGCGCCTTCGCGGTGCGCACCGTGAAGGCTGGCAACGCCCTGTTCGCGCAGTCGGCCCACATGGGGGCGCTCCCCACGGTGCGCGCCGCGGCCGACGGGGCCGTGAAGGGCGACGAGTTCTACGGGCCCTCGATGTTCATGGCGGGGTACCCGACGCACGCGCGGCGCAGCGCGAAGGCCACCGACGACGAGGCCGCCCGCAGGCTGTGGGACGTGTCGGCGAAGCTCACCGGCGTCGACTACGGCGGGCTCTGACGACCCGCGCGCGGCTCAGCGGCGCTGGCGCATGCGGGCGGCCTTGGCGGCCTTGCGGGCGGCCACGTCTTCGACCTCGGGCACCTCGACGCGCACGTCGCCGGTGCCCGTGAGCTTCGCCTGACAGGCGAGGCGCAGGCCCACGATCTTGGCGATGGTGCCCAGGTGGTTGATCTCGGTGTCGACGAGGGCCGTGAGGTGCTCGCGGCCCTGGGTCACGGTGACGCGGCAGAGGGCGCAGGTCGCGACGCCGCCGCACGAGGTCGAGATGGGCAGCGCGGCGTCTTGCAGCGCCTTGAGGAGCGAGGTGCCGGCGGGCGCTTCGATGGTGCGCTCGGCCGGTCCGGTGAGGGTGATCTTCGGCATTGGGGGGAGTGACGTCGGTTACGGGTCGGCGGCGGGGGGCCAGTCGGTGCGGGCCTTCGTCTCGTCGAGGTCGCGCACGAACTTCTGCAGGTGCGCGAGGATCATGTCGCGCGCCACCTTGTTGTGCCCGCCCTCGGGAATAATGATGTCAGCGAAGCGCTTGGAGGGCTCGACGAAGGCCATGTGCATGGGGCGCACGGTCTCGTAGTACTGCGCGCGCACCTGCGCGAAGGTGCGGCCGCGGTGCTCGAGGTCGCGGCGGATGCGGCGCATGAGCCGGATGTCGGCGTCGGTGTCGACGTAGAGCTTCACGTCGAGGCGCTTGCGAATGGGCTCGAGCGCCAGCACGAGGATGCCCTCGACCACGATGATGGGCGCGGGCTCCATGCGCTCGGTGGCCGCCTCGCGCACGTGGCGGGCGAAGTCGTAGCGGGGCTTGTCGACGGCCCGGCCGGCCTTGAGCGCGTCGAGGTGCTCGATGAAGAGCTCGCTGTCGAGCGAGTCGGGGTGGTCGAAGTTGATGCGCGCCCGCTCGTCGTGGGAGAGGTGCGAGAGGTCGCGGTAATACGAGTCGTGCTCGATGGCGGCGACGTGGTGCGAGGGCAGCGTCTCGACGATCGAGCGCGCGATGGTCGTCTTGCCAGAGCCGCTGCCGCCGGCCACGCCTACGAGTAGAACGCTCACGGCGGCGGACCTTAGTACACGTCGGCGCGGCACCGCGAGCGAATCAATGGGCGTAGCGCCCGCCCGCGCGCATCGACGGGGGCGCCGGGGGCGCCGGGCGCGCGCTCAAGGCCGTGAATTTCAGAGGTATTTCAGAGTAGAGCGGCGCGCGACGTGTGGCAGACACGCGATTCCTGTAGAGCGTTGTTGAGGAGAGCGATGTCCGCCGAAGGTCACAGCCCGATAGGTTCCGCGAGCGGATCGCTGCGCCCCCCGAGGTCGGAGCCGCCGGGCCCGGGCGCACCCGTGCGCGTGCTCATCGTCGAAGACGAGGTGCAGGTGCGGCGCGCAGTCGCCCGCCAGCTTCGCGACCCGATCATCGAGGTGTCCGAGGCCACCGACGGCGAGGAGGCGCTCGAGGTCATCGCGCTCGGCGGCGTCGACGTGGTGCTCGCCGACGTGATGATGCCGCGCCTCTCGGGGATGGAGCTCCTGCGCCGGGTGCGCGAGGCGGGCCTCGACGTCGAGGTCATCATGATGACGGCCCACAACGACCTGTCGCTCGCGTTCGAAGCCGTGCAGGCCGGGGCGTTCTACTTTCTCAAGAAGCCCTTCACCACCGAGGAGCTGCGCGTTCAGGTGCTCCGCGCATCGGAGCGGCGGCGCATGGTGGCCCGCACGCGCATGCTCGAGGCCGAGCTCGACGGCACGCGCAGCGCGTCGCGCCTCGTGGGGAGCTCGCGCGCCATGCGCGAGGTCCGCGACTTCGTGAACCGCGTGGGCCCGCAGCAGGCCACGGTGCTCATCACGGGCGAGCACGGCACGGGCAAGGAGGTCGTCGCGCGCGAGATCCACGCCCGCTCGCCGCGCGCCCGCCGCGCCTTCGTGGCCTTCAACTGCGGCGCGCTCACCGAGTCGCTCCTCGAGGCGCAGCTCTTCGGCACCGTGCGCGGGGCCTTCACGGGCGCCGAGGATCGCCCCGGGTTCTTCGAAGCCGCCGACGGGGGGACGGTCTTCCTCGACGAGATCGGCGAGCTCCCGCGCGCCCAGCAGGTGCGCCTCCTGCGCGTGATTCAAGAGCGCAAGGTGACGCGCGTGGGCGAGACCCGCGAGCGCGACATCGACGTGCGCCTCATCGCCGCCACCAACGTCGACATCAAAGCCGCCGTGGCCGACGGGCGCTTCCGGCCCGACCTCTACTTTCGCCTCCAGGTGCACGAGATCGAGGTGCCCGCGCTGCGCGAGCGCCGCGACGACGTGCCCCTCCTCGCCTACCACTTCATGGCCCGCCACGGCCCGCAGCAGAACCCCCGCGTCACGCGCATCTCCCCCATGGCCGTGCGCGCGCTCGAGGCGTACCCGTGGCCCGGCAACGTGCGCGAGCTCGAGAACGCCATCGTGGCCTCCCTCGGCTCGGCGCGCGGAGAGACCCTCGAGCTCGACGCGCTCCCCAAGGCCGTGCGCGCGGCGCCCCTCAGCCCCATCGCCTCGCAGGGCCCCGCGCCCGGGGCCGACACCTCCCTCGATTACAACCTCTCGAAGCGCCGCGCCCTCGACGAGTTCGAGCGCACGTACTTCAAGAACCTCATGGAGCTCACGCAGGGCAACATCTCGCGCGCCGCGCGCCTCGCGGGGCTCGACCGCAGCAACTTCCGTCGCATCTTGCGCCGGGCCACGAGCGACGGCCGCGGCGCCGCCGAGGCCGACCTCAGCGACGACGACGCGGGCGACGACTCCACGCAGCCGTGAGCGCGAGGGCGAGGGCCCCGAGCGCGCCGCCCGACGCGCGCGAGGGCGCCGCCGCGCAGCCCGCGAAGTGGTTGCCCTTCGCGGGGTTTACGCACTGCTCCTCCGTGTTGCCGTCGGCGCGGCCGTGCGGGTCGAGCGCCTGCACGTTGAAGCACACGGGCCCCGAGGCCTCTTCGCCCGTGAGCCGAAACGTGCGCTGCGCGCCGCTCACCACGAGCGAGCCCGAGCGCGGCAGCCGCACGCGGTCGCGCTCGCGCGGGCCCGCGATGCCGGGGCCCCGCGTCTCGTAGATCACGTACTCGATGTCGATGTCGGGCCACGGGGTGTCGCCCAGGCCGATGATGCCCGACGTGGCGCGGTCGAACTTCACGGTGATGTCGGCCGCCTCGGGGTCGCAGCCGTTGTCGGGCGCGCTGTCAGAGTTCGCCTCGGTGGCCCCGCGGAACACCAGGCGCTCGGGCGCCACGCCGCGCCCCGTCACGAAGGTGATGCGGTTGGTGCCGCGCCCCGTCTCTTGATAGGTGACGAAGTAGCGCCGCCCGGGCTCGAGGAGCGCGCCGCCGGCGCCGCCCTGCGGCTGCCACACGACCTCGTGGCCCACCGCCGCGGCCGAGCCCGCGAGGCACGGCGCGTCGAGCGAGTCGCCCTGCACGCACACCACCGGCGGCTGCGGAACGGCGCCGAAGTAGCGCAACCGAATGGGGCTGTTGAGCGGCACGTCGGTGCCCTGGTCGGCGGGGAGCGAGTCGCTGAGCGTGCCTTCGAGGAGCGGGTCGACGCCCGCGTCGACGGCCGCGTCGCACTGGCCCATCGCCGCCGCGGGCAGCATGAGCGCCGCGAGCGCGGCCGCGAGGGGAGCGAGGCGACTGCCAATGATCGTGTCGAGCATCGGCGCGATGGTACATCATCGCCCGCGATGGAGCCCCGGCTCGAACGATGGCGCCCCACACCCGCGACGGTCGCCGCGCTCGGCGCGGGCGTCGGGCTCGCGCGCCTGTGCGCCCCGACGGTGACCGACCGTGACGCGGGAGAGCTCGCCGCCGCGGCCTTCAACCTCGACGTGGCGCACCCCACGGGCTTCGCGCTCGACATGGTGCTCTTTCGCCTCGCGGCGCTCGCGCCCGTCGGCGACGTGGCGTTTCGCGTAAACCTCTGCGTCGCCGCGATGGGCGCGCTCACCTGCGCGCTCGCGGCCTCGCTGGCCGAGCGCGTCGCCGAGGGGCTCTCGGCGCGCGCGCGCTGGGCCTGCGCGCTCGCCCCCGCCGCGGTGATGGTCGCCTCGCCGACGCTCGTGCGCGCGTGGACGGCCGTGGAGGTGTACGCCTCGGCGCTGCTCGCGGCCTTCGCGGCGCTGGCGCTCTTCGCGCGCGAGGGGTCGACGGCGGTGCGCCGCAGGCTCGTGGCCTCCCTCGCGGGCCTCGCGCTGCTCTCGCTGCACACGTCGGCGCGCCCCGCGGTGGCGCTCGCGCTCGCGGCCCTCACGCTCGCGGGCGCGCGCTCGCTCGACGCGCGGAGGCTCACCGCGCGCGTCGCGGCGGTGCTCGCGCTCGGGGCTTCGACGCTGCCGCTCGCGCTGTGGCTGCCGATCGCGTCGCGGCGCGACGGACCCGTCGATTGGGGCGACCCCGAGACGCCGCGCGCGATGCTGGCGCACCTCTCGGCGGCGTCGATTCGCGCGGCCTACGCGGGCCGTATGGTGAGCGCGTGGCGCCTGCCCGACGACCTCGCGCGCGCGGGCCTCGTCGTGGGCGCAGACCTCGGCGCCGTGACGCTCGCGCTCGCGGCCGCGGGCGCGCTGCTCGCGTCGCGCGAGCGCCTCGGGCGCATGCTCCTCGCGGTGGCGCTCGTCGACCTCGCGTACGCCGTGGCGGTGAACCCCATGGGCATCGTCGACCGGCAGACCTTCTTTCACTTCGAAGCGTGCGTGGCGCTGCTCGCCGTCGCGCCCTGCGCGTGGCTCGCGCGGCGCTTCGCGGCGCATCGGCGCGCCGACGCCGCGGCCCCCCTCGCGGTGGCCCTGATGGTCGTCGCCGTCGCGCGCCGCGACCCCGCGTGGGCGGGCGCGGCCGACGGGTGGAGCGCGCCGGAGATGCTCGGCGGCCCCGGCGCCTTGGGGCAGCTTCCGCCGCGCGCGCTGGTGCTGTGCGCCTCCGACGACCTCTGCGGCGGCGCGCTCTACGCGCAGCACGTCGAGGGCGAGCGCCCCGACGTGACGGTGCTCCCGCGGCAGCACCTCGCGCACCCGTGGACGTGGCGGCGCATCGAGGCCCGACGCCTCGGCGAGCGCGTCGCGCCCGTGGGCCGTGACGGCGCGCCCGCGGCGGCCGTCGCGCGCACGCACCTGCTCCTCGCGCGCCTGGGTGACCGCGTGCGATGGGAGGGCGGGGTCGAGGGCGAAGACCCCTCGGTGCGCGCGCGCTGGCGCTTCGGGAGCGGTGAGACGCCCGTCCTCGCGGTGCCCATGGCGACGGTCACCGACGTCGACCGCGGGGCCGTGCGCTGGGTGCGGGCGCGCATCGCGGCGCCGCCGGGCGCGGGCGCGCGGTGGGTGGGCGCGGTGGTGCTCTTCGCGGCGGGGTCGCGCGTGGCGCGGGGCGACCTGCAGGGGGCCGTTCCGCTGTGGGAGGCGACGCTGGGGCTCGACCGCGAGCACGTCTCGGCGTACACGAACCTCGGCGTCGCGGCGGCCCGTCGCGGCGACCTCCGCGGCGCCGTCGCCCTCACGCGCGCGGCCCTCGCCCTCGACGCCGAGCGGCCCGTCGCGTGGCGCAACCTCGGCGATTTTCTCCGCGCGCTCGGCGACGACGACGGCGCCCGTGAAGCCGAGCGCGAGTCGCTCCGTCGCAGGTGACCTACACGCAATGATGCGCACATCGAATGCACCGCGCGTGGCGCTCGTCGCCGCGCTCCTCGCCGCCCCGATGTCGGGCGCGCAGCCCGAGGCCCCGTCGCACGTCGAGGCCTTCGTGCGCATGCGCCAGGCCTCCGTGGCCCGCGGCCGCAACGACCTCGTGGAGTCGGCGCGGCTCTACCGCGAGGCCCTCGAGCTGGGCGCGCCGCCGCAGTGCCTCCGCGACCTCGCGACGGTGCTCGAGGCGCAGAACCGCTGGCGCGAAGCCGCGGGCTTGTGGACGCGCTACAGCGCCCTCGCGAGCACCGAGGCCGAGCGCCGCGCGGCCCTCGAACGCCGCGAGTCGCTGCGCGGAATGCTCACGGCGCTGCGCGTGCGCGTGGTGCCGCCGATGGCCGCTCGCGTGGCGCGCGTGTGGTTCGACCGTGACACGCCGCGCTGGTATCAGACGGGCGGCCTCGAGCAGGTGGCCGACGGGGGCCGTCACCGCGTGCGCGTCGAGGCCGAGGGCTACGAGCCCTGGGAGATGATGGTGCCCACCGCGTTCGGCGAGGCCGTGCAGGTGGTGGCGGTGATGCGCCCGCGCGCTGTCGACGCAGGCCTTCGGTAGAGGTGCAGGCGCCTGCACTTCGCGGTGCAGGCGCCTGCACTTCGCGGTGCAGGCGCCTGCACTTCGCGGTGCAGGCGCCTGCACCCGGTCAGCGCGTCTCCCAGCGGAGCATCTCGCCGCCGCCGGCGAGGATGCGCTGCTGGTTGAGCCCGTCCTGGTTCATCACGAAGATGCCGCCGCGGCTCGAGCTGAACGCGATCATGCGGCCGTCGGGCGAGAAGGTGGGGTCGACGTT
>CANMAT010000023.1 GCA_947494865.1 Deltaproteobacteria bacterium | reverse complement strand
CCTGCCTCACCCCCCAGACCACCCTCGCCATCGACGGCATCGTCGAGACGATCACCGCACGGCTGGCAGCCGACCCGACGCTCACCATCCACGTCGAGGGGCACACCGATCCGCGCCCGGTCACCGCGCTCATGAACGCCTGCGGATGGTTCGCGGACAACACCCAGCTCTCGACCCTGCGCGCCGCCAACGTGCGCGCGCGCATCGCCGATCGGGTGCCCTTCGAAACCCGCGCGAGGCTGCCCGTGACGGGGTGGGGCGCCGACCGTCCGCTCAACCGCAACAATGCGAGCGCGCCGGAGAATCGTCGCGTCGAGCTGGCCTTCATCTGGCCCGAGCGCGCCGACGATGCGGGCGTGTCTCCGAGCGTCTCCAGCGCTGCGCCTTGAGTGTGTCGCGAGAGCCTCACAACGGCACGCGCGCGAGGGCAAATGGGACGTTGGGCCTCGAGGCGCATGAGATACCATTCGCCTCGCGAAGACGTGAGCACACCATTCAACGGAGCAGCCTCGCTGGTCGAGGCCCTGGTGGGTGACGACCTGGGCGTCGCCCGCGCGGCGTACGCGCGGCTGCGCTCCCTGGTTGTGCGGAGCAGGCACCCCGCGGTGCGGCGCGCCACGGCGGCCGAACGCGACGAGATCGTGCAAGACATCGCGCTGCACATCACGCGCGAACCAGCCCGTGTCGCGGCGGCGAGCATCTACTCGTGGCGCGGGTTGGCGGTCGCGATCTACCGCTGGATCGACCAGACCCGCGGAGCCTCCATTGAAGACCGCCCCGACGCGTGGGGCGACCACGTATGGAACAAGCTGGGGGCGCTGCTCTCGCGCGGCGATCGCTTCGTCGCCGTACGCGAGGGCCCCACGGCGCGCTACGCGCTGGCGGACCGCCCGGTGCTCGACGCGGGCCTCGACGCGCAGTCGCTCGCGGCGCTGCTCCCGGTGGTGAGCCCGCGCCTCACGAGCGCGCGCGAGGACCAGCTCGGCGAGGTGATCTCGAACGCCGACCTCGCGGCGCTCCTCGAGCGGATCTTCACCGCAGGGGGCAACGTCGCCCGGTCGCGCACGGAGCTCGCACGGCTCGTGATGTCGAGCCTCTCGCTCGAGCGCGGCCCCGCGTGCGAGCCCCTCGAGCCCCACGAGCCCCTGGAGCGCGCCAACCACGACGGAGCGGCCAGCGTCGAGGCCGGCCTCGTGGTCGGCGAGGCGCGACGCATGGCCGAGGCCTTCGCGCGCTCGCTCCCGCCGAGGACCCTCCAGGCCGCGCGGCTTCGCTTCAGCGACGGCGACGGCGCGGCGACCCTCGAGCGCGTCGCGCGCGCCCTCGGCGTCTCGCGCGGCACCGCGGAGAATGAGGTCGGCGACACGCGCGGCCGCTTCGGCGCCGAGCTGCGCGCGTGGTGCGAGACCCGCTCCCTCGACGGCGAGGCGCGCGACGCATTCGTGGTGGCCGTGTTGGAAATCCTCGCCGCTACGCCCACCGACAACCAGGAGGACGCTCGCGATGTTCATTGATGCAGAACTGCTCGCTCGCGCGACGCGCTTCTGCGAGTCGCTCGCCGCGTCGGACGGCCCCGTCGACGACGTGCCCGCCGACGACGAGGCGCTTGGCACCCCCGAGGAGTCCTTCTTTCGCCGCGCGCGCGCGGCTCGCCCCGTGCCCGTCGCCCGCGTCGACCGCGGACAGCTCTGGGTCGTCGCGCCGCCCGCAGAGACGCCAGGCGCGCGCGCCCTGCTGCTCGTCACACTGCTCGACGGCGCGCGCGCGCAGGGATACCTGGCGAGCGAAGAGGCGTGGCTCGCGCGCGACATCGACGTCGTGCTCGGCAGCGACGAGACGCCCACCGCGACGGCGCTCGTCGTCATTCTCGACCGGCCGGTCTCGATGCCGCGCGCGTGCCTCGTCACCTTCGTCGGCGCGCTGCCTCGCCCGACGTGGACGCGCATCGCCGCGATCGTCGAGCGGAGGCAGCGCGGCGCTCCCGTGACCCGCACCCGCTGGGTCGCGCGCGCCGAGGTCCCCGGCGCTCGCAGCGCCGCGCGACGCCTCGCGCTCAACACGTTCGACGGCGAGGTCGCGCCGCCGCAGTGGCTGTCGGGCGAACCCGTCATCGACGACGACCCCCGCGTCGAGGCGCTCTTCGCCCTCGCGCAAGCCACGCGGTGGATGCCCGCCCCCGTCGTCGCCCGAAGCCCCGCGCAGGAGCCCGAGCCCCGCGCGCTCGATCGCATGATCGCCCGCCTCGGAGCGCTCATCGCCTCGCTCCCAGCAATGCCCGCGCTCGAGCCCGCCGCGGGCTTCGGCGCCCTCGTGGGCGCGACGCGCGGCATCGCCGAGCGACGGGGTCACTCGCGCTCGTTCCGCATCGCGCTCGACCCGCTCACCTTCGTTGAGGTGCGCCTCTCGCTCGACGGCCGATACCTTCACGCGAGCGCGCACTTCACCGGCGCGGCGGGCGAGCCGCGCCCCGACGGGCGCATGGCGATCCGCAACGCGGCCACGGGCGAGCGCGTCGCGGGCGCGGCCGACGCGCACGGCGTCATGCTGCCCGTCTCGCTCGCGTTCGGCGACGCGGAGGCCGGCGAGTTGACCCTGTCGCGCGAAGGCGCCGTCGACCGCGAGGCGGTGCGGCTTGCCCTCTAGCGAAGCGCTCCAACGCTGGCTCGACGCCTACGTCGAGCGCGGCCCCTGCGACGATGTGCTCCGCGAAGCTGCCGCGCTCGACGACGGCGACGGCGAGGACGGCGCGCGCTTTCGCTACGCGCGCTCGATGGCGCTCTGCGCCGCCGAACGCCCGCTCGAGGCGCTGCCCCTGCTCGCGTCGTGCGTGACCCTCGCGCGCGACGCGGACGACGCGAACGTCGAGGCGATGGCCGCGAACCTCCTCGCGCGGGTGTACGCTGACACGGGCGACAGCGCGGCGGCCCACGCGCTCCGCGATCGCCTCGAGGCGCACGCACGCGACGAGCGCGTCGCGCCCGACCTGCGGGCCCAGGCAGGGCAACGCGCCGTGCGCCTCGGGCTCGGCACGACCGAGCCGCAGGGCCTCTTCGACGCGCTCGACGCGCTCGACGCGCTCGACGACGGCGCCGAGCTCGCGTGGGTGCCGCTCGAGAACGACGGCCTCCGCGCGCTCGTCTATGTGCGTCAGGGCGAGTTCGAGGCCGCCGATCAGGTTGTGCTACGCATCGAGGCGCGCGACGCGGAGCGCGCAGCGTCGCTGCTCCTCGACCTCGCCCACGCGGCCCATCGGGCGGGCGAGAACGGACGCGCGCTGCGCTGGGCCCGCACCCTGCTCGAGCGCCCCCTGGGGGCGATGCTTCGCGACGCGGCCCTCCTGTGCGCGGGCATGGCCGCCTGGCACTCGGGGCGCTACCTCGACGCGGCCGCGGCCTTCGGCGCCGTCATCGCAGCGCCCGACGCGTGCCCCGAAGACCGCGCCACGGCACGCATCAACCGCGCTCTTCTCGACATGACCCGCGGAGCGCCGCTCGCCGACGGCGACGTGGCGTTTCTCTTCTCGCCCGAGGCCGAGCGCTCGCCGCACGCGTCGGTGCTCTACCACGCGCGCGGGCAGCACATGCTCCTCGTCGAGGGCGACGCGCCGGGGGCGCTCACGGCCCTCGACACGGCGCTCGCGCTCACCGACGCGACGGCCGCCCCCGCGCACGCGGCGGAGACCCTCTCGCTCCGCGCCCTGGCCCTCGCCGCGCTCGCGCGTCACGACGAGGCCGCGCATGACCTCGCCGAGGCCTCCTCCTTCGCGGAGTCATCGAGCGAGGCGGTGCGCGCCCGCGTCGCTCAGCTGCGCGCCTACGCAAACTCGCTCCGCGTCGACGCTCCCCCCGAGGCCCACGCACGCGTCGCCGACGATCTCGCGCAGGCCGAGCACGGCTTCGCCCTCGTCGGCCGTAGCGAGGTCGCCTCGGCGCTTCGACGCGAGCGCGCCTGCGCCGCGGCCGAGAGGGGCGACGTCGCCGAGGCGCTCGCGCACGTCGAGGCCGCCGTCGATGACCCGCGCGAGCGACCCGCGGCGTGGCTCGCGTGCGCGCGCCGGGCGCACGGCATGGGCCACATCGAGGCGACGAGAGCCCTCTGCGACGCGGTGCTCAGCGCGGCGCCGCCCGCGCAAGAATCGCTGCGGCACCGGGCGGCGCTGTACTCGATCGTGGCGCTGGCGGCGATCGACGCGCGCGCCGCCCTCGACGCCGCGACGGCCCACCTCGCGCGCGGCGACGCGAGCGATCGCTCGGTGCGGCAGCTGCGAATCAACCGCGTGGGGATGCTCGTCGACCTGGGCCGCGCGGTGAGCGACGACGACCGCGCGTTCGTCCTCGCCGACGAGCGCCTCGAAGACGCCCTCTGGCCCGACGCCCTCCGCGCGGTGCGCGCGTCGCTCTTGCTCGCGAGCGCGAGCCCGGAGCGCGCGCAGCGCGAGCTCGAGGAGATTCCGTGCGACAGCCCCACGCGGCGCAGCCTGGTCGCGCAGCGCCACGCGCTCCTCGCGAAAACCTACGCCGACGCGGGACGAGCCGCGCCCGCGCGCGAGCATCTGCGCAGGGCGCTCGACCTCGCGCCGCACGTCCCCGAAGCGACGCTGCCGCCGCTGCTGCTCACGCTCGGCGTGGTGCAGACGATGCTCGGCGACACGAGCGCGGCGGTCGAATCGCTCGCGCGGTGCCGCGCGCACCTCGACGCGCACGGGCGTCGCAACGTCACGTGGCGCACGGCACAGATCTACCTCGCGCTCGCGAGCGCCCTCGGTGACGAGCCGACGCGCGAGGGCGCGCGCGCCGACCTGGCCGCGCTCCTCGACGATCCGGCGCTCGACGAGGATCATGGGGTGCGCGCGCTCGCGCAGCAGATGGCCGGGCTCATCGACGAGGACCCGCTGGCGCTCCTGACGGCCTCGCGGAGCTTCGAGTCGCACGACGACCTGCTCCGCGCGTGGAACGCCGCAGAGCTCGCCGCCACGGTGGCGGGCGTTCGCGGCGAGGGCGCCGTCGCGCGCAGCGCGCTGCACCGCGCGCTCGGGCTCGTCGAGACGCTCCGAGGGAGGCTCGCGGACGGCCCCGATCGCGCTGGGATGCGCCGCACCATGGAGCACCTCGCGGCGCGCCTCTGCACGCTCTGCGCGCTCGACGGCGACGAAGACGCGGCCTTCGCGGTGCTGCTGCGCGCGCACGCCCCCAACGGATACGCCGCCGCGGAGGCCGACGTCTCCGCGATCGCGGCCGCGCTGCCCGACGACGCGGTCGCGGTCGAGTACCTGCCTGGCGACGACGCGGTGCTCCTCGCCGTGATCGATCGGCGCGGGCGCGCGCTCATCCGCGCGCCGTGGACCGCCGACGACGCCGCCGCGCTGACCCTCGTCGCCTCTGTGGGCGCGCTGGTGAGCGGGGCCCCCTCGGACGGCGACCTGCGCGCCGTGGGACGCGCGCTCGCGACCCTGTCGACGCGCCTCGTGCACCCCATCGCGCATCACCTCACGGGGCGCACGCGCCTCGTCATCGCGGCGGGGTCGGAGTTCGGCGTCGTCCCCTTCGCGGCGCTCAGCGTGGCCCCCGACGGCCCTACGCTGCTCGAGGCCGAGATCGATTGCGCGCGGCTCCTCACGCTCTCGCAGGCGAGCTCGCTCGCGTCGCTGCCTGCCGCGCCGGGCCCGTGCCTCCTCCTGCGCGGCGACGACTCGCTGGCCGAAGACGCCCCCCTCCCCTTCGCCGACGATGAGCTCTCGCGCATCGAGTCGCGGCTGCGTGCGTCGGGGGTGCGCGTGTCACGCGGCGCGGTCGACCTCGCCGCCGCCGTCGAAGATGCCGCGCTCGTGCACTACGCGGGGCACGTGCGTCGGCGCGCGCTCGGCGGCGAAACGCACGTGTGCATCTTCCCGCAGGGCTCGGTGTGGTCCTCGACGGACCTCCGCGCCCTCACGCTGCGGCGCGCCCCCGTCGTGGTGCTGTCGGGCTGCGAGAGCGGCGACCCCGTGACGGCCGAGCGCGATCGCGACGCCGGGCTGGTCCGTCCGCTCTTCGCGCGCGGCGCGCGGGCCGTGGTGTCGTCGCTGTGGCCCATCTTCGACGCGCGCACGGTCCACCTCATGGACGCCTTCTACGCCGCACGCGAGCGCGGCCACTCGCTCGAGCGCGCGCTCGGTGAGGCCGGGCGCACGACCCTCACCGCGGCGCTCGCGGCGGGTGTCTCACCGACGCTCGCCCGCCTCGACGCGGCCAACTTCCAGGTCTATGCGCTCCCTCGTTGAGCGCGGCGCCCCCGTGACGGACAGATCGTTGGTCCGAGGGTCGAATTTCGATGGGCGCTTGGAAAGCGCCCGCCGCTGCGCCCTCCTCCTCCCGATGTGAACGCAAGACCGAACCCCTGGACCCAAAGCGGGCGCGCGATCGGACAGCTGCTCCTGTCGCGCATCGACGTCCCACGACTCCTCGCAGACATCGAGCGCGCCCTCGACGACGCCGCGCGCAGCCCCGACGTGATGCAGCAGCTCGACGCGTACTCCTTCGCGGCTGACACGCTCGCCCGTCACAGCGGCGCGTCGATCGAAGAGTGCCTCGGCTGGCTCGTCGCGGCCTTCGGCGAGCGAGACGCGAGCGCGCTCGCCTGCCTCGCGCAACGGCGGCCTCCCGCGCCGCCGGTCGCCCAGCGCCTGGCCACCATGATGCTCGAGTATCGCGTCGCGTACCGCAAGGCCGCCGCGGGCAAGCGCTGGGAGCGCGAGCTCACCCTCTACGTGCTCTCGCAGGGCGTGCCGATGCGCGCGCAGCGCACCGACGAGGTCGAGTGGTCCGACCTGCCCGAGCCCGTGCGCGCGCAGAACCTCGGAGCACGACGCGACGAGATCAACTTCACCCTCTGGCCCGTCGCCGCGGAGGCTCGCTGAGTCATGCCCCTTCCGCTGATCGCGATCTACCTCGTCGGCGCCGTCTCGATCACGGTGCTGGCCACCTTCTGGGCTGACATCTGCGAGTGGTTCGCCGAGCGCGCCTCGCCGTGGCTCGAGGCGCACGTCCCCTCGCTCGCGCCGCACATCAAGAAGGCGTTTATCTTCATCGACGACAAGGTGATGGTGCCCGTGCGACGGGCCATCAAGCGCGCCTGGGCCGTGGTTCGCCAGCACCTCCTCGAGTCGACGGTGACGTACTTCAAGCAGGGCGGCGAGTGGGTGCGTCGCATCGACTCGTACCTGCAAGAGAAGCTCGGCCCTCGCGCGAAGGTCATCAAGCGCACCGAGGAGAGCACCGTCGACTGGGACGAGCTCCCCGAGAGCGTGCGCGCCGCTGCGATGTCACGAAAGAAGTCGGTGCCCATCGACTTCGTCAAGACACGCGACGCCGAGCTCCACGCGATGGAGCTGTCGTGAGAGAGCTGGCCTGGGATTTTGTTCGGGGCTTCGTCCGGTGGCCGCTGACGCTCTTCGCCCTCTTCGCAATCATGGCGGCGTGGGAGTGGCTCCGGTCGCTCGGCGAGCGCGCGAAGGCTGACACGGAGCGCGCGCTCGACGCCTGGGGCGCGCACGAGCTCGCGGATTTTGTCTGCACGCGGCGGGTGTCCAATCGCGCACGCGTCGAGGCGGTGCTCCTCGGAGCGCGCGACGCCGAGCTCGAGGCATGGCTCGACGAGATCGGGGCGGGCGCCGACCTCACCTGGGAGCGACGCGATCACGGGGCGCTCGAGTCGCTTCGGGTGTTCTCTCGCGACGGCCACCGAACGGTCGCCCGAGAGCGCCCGTGGGATGAGCTCCCCTCCGAGGCGCGCGCCGCGTTTCTGCGAGGCGACGCGACGGCGTCGGTGCCGTGGCAGGCGCCCTGGCGCGGGGGTGCAGCGTGATCGGCCTGGTGATCGCGGCCATCGCGGGCGCCGCCGGGGCCCTGGTCGTCGCATACTGGGACGAGCTTCGCGGCGTCGTCTTCCGCTGGCTCGAGGAGCGCGGATACAAGCGCGCAGCGAAGGTCTTCCTCAAGGTCGAGCTCGTTGCACAGAAGGGCTGGCGCAAGATCAAGACCCTGGTGGTGCCCGAGGGCAAGACCCGTCGCTGCAAGGTCGAAGAACGCACCGTGCCCCTGAGCGAACTCTCCCCCGAGCTTCGCGCCCGCCGCGCGGCCACCTACGAAGTCACCGAGCAGTTTCACTGACCCGAGGGAAACAATCCGATGGGATTCTGGGATCATCGTATGGATCGTGCTCCTACGTCGGGCCGCGCCCCCGCGGCGCAGCCCCCCGCGGCGCAGCCCCCCGCGGCGCAGCCCCCCGCGGCGCAGCCTCCCGCCCCCGATCGCGCGAGCGACGCCGACGATCGGGTGGCGCGCTTCGACGTCGCGCCGCCTCGGTATCGCCTCGCCGACGTGGTCCTCCCTGACTCGGCCCGTGTTCAGCTCGGCGCACTGGTTGCGAAGGTCGAACATCACCGCACGCTCTACGAGGCGTGGGGGCTCGCATCCATTGATCCGTGCGGACGCCGCGTCGCCATCAACCTCTACGGCCCGCCTGGCACCGGCAAGACCATGTGCGCCGAAGGAATCGCCGAGCGCCTCTCGCGCCCCATCGTGACGGTGAGCTACGCGGAGCTCGAGTCGAAGTACGTCGGCGAGACGCCCAAGAACATCGTCGCGGCCTTCGAGGCTGCGCGACGCCACGGCGCGGTGCTGTTCTTCGACGAGGCCGACTCGATCCTCGGGCGGCGACTCACCGCGGTCACCCAGTCTGCCGATCACGGGGTGAACGTGAGCCGCAGCGTGATGCTCCTGCAGCTCGATCGCTTCGAGGGCGTGGTGATCTTCGCCACCAACCTCGCGAAGAACTACGACGGCGCGTTCGTGCGTCGCATCCTCGGGCACGTCGAGATCCCGCTGCCCGACGTCGCCGGCCGGGAGCGCCTTGCGACGCGACTCTTGCCGCCGTCGCTGCCTCGCGCGCACGATGTCACCACAGAGTGGCTCGCGTCGATCAGCGACGGGCTGTCCGGCGGCGAGATGCTCCACCTCGTCGTCGGCGCCGCGACGCGCGCGGTGCAACGCTCCGCAGACGCGCAGCGGCTGACTCGCGACGACCTCGAGGCCGAGGCACTCGCCTTTCGCGCCGCGCGCCACGCCGTGGGAATCGACGCGCCGCCCCCGCGCATCGACGAGCGCGAAGCCACGGATGACGAATCCGCGGCGGTGCGCGAGCGGCGAAGCACCGTGTCGTAGGCCTTTTGCACCGTCGAGAAGGGCACGCGGTGAAACAGCGCCGCCGCGAGCGCCGCCGCCCACCACGCGCCGGTGCGCGCGGGCGCCTCGTAGATCACCGCGGTCACCGGCTCGCGCATCGCGCGGCGCTAGCGCAGCCCCTCACTCCGGGTCGAGGTCGACGCGGCGCCCCGCCATGCCCACGGCCCACCCCATCGAGTAGCGCGCGTTCACTTCACACAGCGCGCAGTAGCGCAGCTCTCCCGCGGGGCTCCTCCACCGAAACGCGTCGACGCCGAAGGGGCCGTAGTACCCCACCGCCCGCAGCGCCTCCACCACGCCCGCGCACACCTCGCGCAAAGCCCTATTTTCAAGATCGTTCAGCGCGTCTTCGGGCATGCGCTCGGTGGCCACCCACTGCCCGAAGGCGTCGAGGCGCTGGCGCGTGAGCGCGCCCCACGTCACGGCCCCGTCGCGCGCGAGAAACCCGTGCTGCCCGTGATCTTCGACGCGCTCGACCTCGGGCTCCACCTGCACGCCGCCCTCGCGCGCGAGCGACGCGCGCACCCAGCGCCGCGCGGCCTCGTCGAGCGCGTCGCCGCGCACGCGCAGCTTACCGCCGCCGCGGTATCCGAGCGGGCGCTTCAGGAGCCACACGCCCGTGAGCGATCGTGTCGCGAGGAGGGCTTCGAGCGCCCCCTCATCGGTCACGTAGGCCGCCCCCGGGAGGCACTGCGCCACTGCCGCCGAGAGGCTCCGGTGGTTGGCCGCGCGCAGCGCCTCGCGCGACGGAGCCTCTGCCACCACGGCCCCCGCGCGAGAGAGAACCTTGAGCGCCGACGGCGTCGGGCACCACGCCATCGCCCTTCTACCATGGGCTTTTGGCGCGTCGGCGCCCGGCGTCCACACGAGATCCCCATCGGGAACGAGCCCCGCGAGGCTCGACGCGAGGCGCGCGCATCGCTCGACCACGGCGCGCGACGGGTTGATGGCGCCGGGGAGGCGAAGCTCCTCCTCGGCGTCGAGGTTCAGGTACCAGGCGCGCTTCGCTTGGGCGACCATTGCACGGCCTCGAGGGCGTCGAGAAAGCCCTCGCTGAAGCCCGCGCGCAGGCGGGGCGCGCGCTCGAAGGTGGGGCCCTTCATGAGCCACGGAGAGAGCGGCTCGGGCAGGTGCTCCGACCACGAAGAGAAGTCATCGCAGCCCGTGAAGCGACGAAACCAGTGGAGCCCGAAGCGCACGTGGGGGAGTTCCTCTTCGCCCACCGCCTCGACGCGGCGCGCGCCGTCGAGGTCGCCCACCGCGCGGAGCTGCGCGGCGAAGCGGGCGCAGTGGTCGAGGTTGGCGCCCTCGAAGCCCATGCCCATCGCGGCCACGAAGTGCGCGGCCGTCGGCGCCACCGGGACGCGCTGCCAGAACCAGTCGCGCACCGACCACTGACCGAAGCGCGCCCCGTGGCGCTCGAGGTGCTCGGCGTAGAGCGCCATGTGGCGCACCTCGTCTTCGAACACCGTAATCAAACCCCTGCGAAATGCGGGCGGCGCTTCGGGGAAGGCCAGCAGCGCCCACGCCATGAGCTCCGCCGCCTGGAGCTCGTGGTGCAGAAACGTGTGCATGAGCCGCGCGCGCTGGAGCGGGTCGCGCAGGGCGCCCGCCGAGGGGATCTTCTCGGCGCGCTCGACCACCGTGAGCCCACTCGGACGCGACGGCGCCAGCACCCTCCGCGCGGGCGCGTCGAGCTCGTAGCGCTCGGGGGCGGGCGGCGGGGTGAGCTTGTATGCCAGGTCTTCGGTGTGAAGGTAGTCCCAGGCCCAGCGCTCGACGGTACCCTCCGGCGGAGCCATCACGGCGGCGCGCCTACGCACATCCCGCGGACGCAGGTCTCACCCGCGGGGCAGTTGCGATCCATGGTGCAGTCGCTGCGTCGCACGGTCTCGACCCACTGCGCGATGTGGTTGCTCTCTTCGATGTTCTGAAAGGGGAGCCAGAAGGCGGGGGCCGTCGGGTCCATGGTGCCCGAGCTGGGGCGAAACGCGGCCATCCAGAGCTGGGCCCTGCGCATCGCGCCCTGGCGCAAACGAAGGCCGTAGTCGCGCCCCGACGAGAAGGTGACCCACATGAGGGGCTCTTCGAGCTCGCCCACGTAGCGCTCGACGAAGGGCGTCCATTTGGGCCACGAGTTGTTGTAGGCGGCGTCGCGGCCGTTGGCCGTGGTGAGGGCCACCGGGGCGCCCGTGCCGTCGGCGCGAACGGCCCACAGCGAGGCGTCGGGCGCGTTGTTCGAATTGCTGTTCGAACGGTTGAACACCACCCACTGACCGTCGGGCGAGAAGCCCGGGTAGTAGTTGTTCTCCCCTGTGCTCGTGACGAGGGGCCGCGCGGGGCCGAAGGTCGACACGTTCCACCGCATGAGCATGAGGTCGGAGGGGCCGTCGTGGCCCGGTGTACCAATGGGGAAGGGAATCGTCGCGCGGGTGCGCGAGAACACCGCCACGTCGCCGCTCGGAGACCAGTCGGGGTGCGACCCGGCGCTGCCGTCGGGCACGCCCGGCATCGCGGCGCCGGTCATCGCGTCGTAGAGGGCGAGGCGCATCCCGTCGGAGGCCAGCAGCCGTCGGTTGTCGGGAGAGAAGGTGCCGAAGTTCATCGGGATGAGCGCGCCGCGCGGGGCCCGCGTGGCAACATCGATGAGCTGCGTCTGCGCGGGGCCGGGGATGCCGTACCCGACGCTCATGCGAGAGCCGTCGCGCGAGAGGGTGTGACACCCCACGCACGCGAAGGGGTTGGCGCCCTGCGTGAACACCTCGGAGCGCGCGTCGCTGCGGCCGAACTCGTAGCGAATGACGCGCCCCACCACCGAGGCGGCCCAATAGTATACACCGCCGCGCAGGTCGCTCTGCGTGAGGCCGAGGAAGCGCGGCTCCGAGCGCGTGACGGGGCCGCCCGCGACGCCCATCGCGACGCCGCGGATGGTCATGCGAACGCCGCCGCCGGAGCGCCCCGCGGCGGCCACCTGGTCGAAGGCCTCTTGCGAGAGGGGAAACACACACCCGCCGTTGGCCGCGGTGCAGGCGCCGTACACCTTCACGTCGACGACGTCGCCCGCGAAGGTCACTTCGAACAAATCGTTGCCCATGCCTGGCATGAAGTGCAGCTCGAAGCCCGGCAGGTTGGGCGGGATGATCGTGCGGTCTTCGGGGTACACCCACGTGGCGGCGCGCGCGGTCGACTCGGCGCCGCCGAAGCGGCTCGGCGCGTCCATCGGGGCGCCCATGGAGATCACCGTGCGCACGGTGCGAACCGCGGGGCGATCGACGGGCGCCACGTCGACGGTGACGATGTCAGCGCCCCCGTCGGTGCGCGGCACGAGCACGTCGACCTCGGCGTCGGTCGGGGGAACGAAGCGCGCGGGGCCGTCGGCGCACGCGCCGAGCAGCATGACGGCGCCCGCGAGCGGGGCGATCGAGGCGAGACGTGCCATGGTGTGCTCCATCGGGGCCTTCGGTTCTAACCGAACCGTCGGCCTTGTCCATCACGCGACGCGCCCTGCTTGGATGTATCGTCGCGCCCCTCCGATGAAGCCCAAGGCCCCCCGCTCGCTCGCCCCCACGCACGCCCTCGATTTTGCCCTCGCCGCGCTGGCCCGCAACCGCGCCGACGAGTGCCTCCGCCGCGCCGCGCCGGCCCTCGCCGACGTGGGCGCCGACGCCGCGGCCGCGGACATCGTGGCGCGCGCCGCCGTGAGCCTCGGCAACATGCACGTGGCCCGCGTTGCGTTCGAAGTGGCGGCCCGCGCCCTCGCGCTGCGGGGCATGGCCGGTCACGCGGTGGCCGCGGCCCTCTCGGTGAAGCGCCTCACGGGCAACGGAGAGATTCTCACCGAGCTCGCGGGCGTGCTGGGCGCCGACGCGGAGCGGGCCGTCGACACGTCGGTGCGCCCGCCGCCGCTGCGCAGCGAAGACGTGACGCCCATCGGTGATGACGTTCCCCTCGCCGACGTGTTCGCGCGGGTGCTCGACGCGGTGGAGGCGCTGCGCGCGCGTCTGCCCGCACAGCTCCCGCCGCGGTCGAAGCACCCGCTGTGGGGCGCTCTCCCGCGGGGCGCGTTCGAACGCTTCGCCGAGGCCCTCGAGGTGCGCGTGTGCCGCCCCAACGAGGTGGTGATCCGTGAGGGCGAGCACGGCGGGAGCGTGTTCTTCGTGGCCCGCGGCGAGGTGCGCGTGCTGCGGCGCGCGGGCGACGACGACGAGCCCGTGCTCCTGCTCGGCGACGAGGGCGCGCCGGTGTCGGGCGACGAGCTCGCGGTGCTCGGGGCCGAGACCGTCTTCGGCGAGATGGCGCTGCTCACGGCCGCTCCGCGCGCGGCCAGCGCCGTCACCACGCGGGCGTGCGTGCTGCTCGAGGCCCCGCGCGACGCGGTGAACGAGGCCTCGCGCGAGGTGCCCGCGGTGGGCCGCGAGCTCGCGGCGTGGGGCCGTCGGCGCCTCCTCGACAACCTCTTGCGCACGGCGCCGCTCCTGCGCGACGTCGACGTCGAGGGCCGCACCACGCTCACGAGCGCCTTCGAAACGCGGTCGTACAAAGCGGGCGACGTGGTGATCGCGCAGGGGGCCGAGTCGTCGGGGCTGCACCTCATCGCGTCGGGCCGCGTGGCGGTGCGCCGCGAAGAGTCCGAGCGCACGCTCGCGGTGGCCGTGCTCGGGCCTGGCGACGCGGTGGGCGAGGTGTCGCTCGTGCTGCGCCGACCCACGATCGCGGCCGTGGTGGCGCTCGAAGCGACGGTGGCCATG
>CANMAT010000022.1 GCA_947494865.1 Deltaproteobacteria bacterium | reverse complement strand
TTCGCGCAAACTGTAACACGTTCTATTCTCCGTGTTACACCGAGCAGGTGGAGCGCGAACACTGCAAGGCGGTCTCTCCGCCGTCACCCGGAGTGCAATGAGTCCATGGCGAACAACGTGAACGGCGGGCGACCGGAATTCAACGTCCTCAACGGGCGCCACTACGACGATCCGTACGCGGCCTACAAGTGGCTCCGCGACAACGATCCGATCCATTGGGACGAGGCCAACGAGCTCTGGGTGATCTCACGCTACGAAGACGTGACGCACATGTCGTGCAACCCGGAGACGTACTGCTCCAAGCACGGCGTACGACCGCGCATCTCGGCGCCCATGTCGATCGTATCGATGGACGATCCTGAGCACACGCGGCAGCGCAAGCTCATCAGCCGCGGGTTCAGCCCTCGCCAGGTGCGCCGCCTCGAGCCGCACATCCGCGAGATGACCAACATGATCATCGACGAGGTGAAGGCTCGCGGCGAGATCGACTTCGTCGAAGACTTCGCCATCCACGTTCCGCTCATCGTGATCGCCGAGCTGATCGGGCTCGACCCGACCACGCGCAAGAAGCTCTACCGCTGGAGCGACGTGATGATGGGCGGCGACGGCTTCGCGGATTTCGAGCACCCCGCCGTGGTGGCGGCCACGGAGGCCGCGAGCGAGTACGTCGAGCACCTGATGCCCATCATCGAGGAGCGCCGGCAGGTGCCGCGTGAAGACCTCATCTCGATTCTCACGGGGGCCTTCGACGAGGGCGTGCTCGACGCCGACAACGCCGTGAAGGGCCACGACGAGCTCACCAGCGACGAGCTGCTGATGTTTCTCATGGTGCTGCTCGTGGCGGGCAACGAGACGACGCGCAACGCCCTCTCGGGGGCTCTGCGGGCATTCAGCAAGTTTCCCGAGCAGCAGAAGAAGCTCGTCGCGGACCTCTCGCTCATGGAGACGGCGGTCGAGGAGGTGCTGCGCTTCGTGACGCCGGTGATCAGCTTCTCTCGCACGATCACGCGCGACCACGAGTACGGCGGCAAGCAGTTGAAGGAAGGGCAGCAGGTGGTGCTGCTCTACCAGTCGGCCAACCGCGACGACCGGGTGTTCGAAGCGCCCGAGGAGTTTCGCGTGGACCGCTCGCCCAACCCCCACGTGGCCTTCGGCGTGGGGCCGCACTTCTGCATCGGCGCCAACCTCGCGCGCCTCGAGCTGAAGATCGTGTTTGAGCAGCTCTTCACCCGTCTTCACGACATTCGCATGAAAGACGTGAACCACCTCGACCGGCATGAGCACACCCTGGTGCTCGGGATCAAGCACCTGCCCGCGATCTTCACGCCCGTACACTCCTGACGGTTTGCGCGCCCGTCGTCGCAGGCACGCCGCGATGGTGGCCGCGCGCGGCGCACCCGATGGGTGCTTGAGACTTCCACTCTTGCGAGCGTTGGCGGTACCCTCCGCGACCCGCAGGGGGCGTCGCCTCGCTGGGAGCAACATCCATGAAACATCGCGCAGTGTTGTGTCTCGCGCTGGCCGCGGGGGCATCAGGGTCGATCGGTTGTCAGCGCGTGCTCGACGCGGTGCGCGGGCTCACGGGCAACAGCGGCGCGCCCGGCGAGGGCTCCGCGTCGCAGCCCGCGGGCGCCAACGGCCAGCCCGCGGCGGGCAGCGTGCGTACGCCTGCGCCATCGCGCGCGGGGGGGTGTCCGGCGCTCGTCGCGAACGCCGCGCTCCCGCCGGGCACGGTGCACAACAACACCGTCGAGCGCGACGAGGTGTGGTCGCTCGAAGACTCGCCGCACAGGCTCCCCGACGGGCTCACCGTGCGCGACGGCGCGACCCTCACCGTCGCGCCCTGCGCGGTGGTGCTCGTGGGGCGCGGCAACGGCGTCGAGGTGCAAGACGGTGGCGGCCTCGTGGCCTCGGGCGACGGGGCTCACCCCATTCGCTTCGGCTCCGACAACCCGCAGCCGCAGGCGGGCGACTGGCTCTCGCTCTGGCTCGCTTCGAATGTGCGCCGCGCGTCGCGCCTCTCGCACGTCGTGGTCGAGCACGCGGGCAACGACTGGAACGGCCGCTGGGCCTGCATCGGCGTGCTCGCGACGGGCCTCCACGTAGACCACGTGACGGCGCGCCAGTGCCGCGGCTACGGCGTGGGGCTCTTCGACAACGGCACCTTCTCGCTCGACTCGTCGGCGCTCACCGTGACCGAGACCGCGGCGGGCAACGCGCCCCTCACGGGGGCGGTCTTCGTGCAGCGCGCCCCCTCCGTGGGGAGCCTCCCGCGGGGCGCTTACACAGGCAACGCAACCGACGAAGTGTACATCGCCGAAGGGAGCGCCGGGAGCGACTCGGCCACCGTTCGCCAGAGCGCCGTGTGGAAGAACCTCAGCGTGCCCTATCACATCGCTGACGACGTCGACGTGCGCGTCGAGGGCCCCACCGGCCCGGTGCTCACCATCGCGGCGGGCACGACGCTGCGCTTCGGGCGCGGCGCGGGGCTCAGCGCGGGCTTCGACGCCGAAGGGGGGCTCGTGCTCGACGGCAACGCCGAGGCGACGCGCATCGTGCTGCGGCCCGCGGGCACCGACGAGTCGCCCGCGCAGTGGCACGGGGTGTACCTCGGCCCGCGCACCAACCGATCGGCCACGCGGCTGCGGTACGTCACCGTGCGCAACGCGGGGCAGGGGTGGAACGGCCAGCTCTGCGACTGGGAGGGCGCGTCGAGCGACAACGCCTTCGTGATGCTCGAGGTGCAGCCCAACCCTGGGAGCATCGAGCATGTGACCTTTGCGGGCGGCGCGCCCGACGTGGCGGCCTTCGGGCGCCGGTGGAACGGCCCCGCCTTCGATTTCAACGCCCCGGCGCTGGGGCACGACTTTGCGGCCCTCGGCGCGGCGTGTCACCAGTCGCCGCAGCCCGACGCGAACGGCGCCTGCCCCGACCCCGCGCCCCGCTGCGACTGAACGCCCGAGGAGCCGCCGTGGACATCGACCAATCCGTGCAGGAAGCCGCGATCTTTCTCGACGCGTACACCCATGAGCTGCAGGGGTTTTCGCCCACGGGCGACCTCGCCGACGCGCGCCTCGAGTTCGAAGACGCCTACAAAGACGAGGGCGGCGTGCTGGTGCTCGTGTTCGCCATTCGCCCCAACGAGAACCCCGACGAGCCCTCGGCCGAGGTGCTCGCCCTCGCGCAGCAGTCGTGCGACGCGCTCATCGAGGCGTTTCCGGCGCTCGCGAGCGTGACGATCGAGTACGAGTTTCTGTGTTGAGAATTACTTCTTGCGGCGGCGCAAGAAGACCATGCCGACGACGCCCGCGGTCAGCGCGCTGAGCATCGCGGCGAGGTTGTGGCGCAGGGTGCCGCTGTCGCTCCGCGGCGCGCCGGGGCGCGTGAAGCCCGGCGGGAGGTTGCGCACGGGCGTGTTGCGCAGCACAGGCGGAGGAGGCGGCGGAGGGGCCACCACGGGCGTCGGCGCGGGGCGCGCGGGCGAGCCCGCGAGCGTCACGGGGGGGATGGGCGAGCGCACCATCGAGGCGAGGCGGATGCGCCCGCGGGGCACCTCGGAGAGGTCGCGCGCGGCCACGGTGGGGGGCGCGGCGCCGTTGGGGGGTCCACCCCAGCGGCCGCGGATGGGGTTGCGGCACGCGATGCGACCCGGCCACGGGTGACGAATGGCGTAGCGGGCTTGAAAGTTGTTGCTGCCGTACTCCGCGGGGCGCGCGCCCTGCTCGGGGCGACCGCCTTGATCGGTGACGAACTCGCGGCCCCCGACGACGGCGCCGGCCTCGCGAAACACGAGGTCTTCGGTGAGCGTCGCGCGGTTGTAGCGCGTGTGCATGCGCGTCACCGTCATGTTGTAGACGTGGTAGCTCTGGTCGAAGCCGGGGCGGCCCTGGCCGAGCACGTCGGCGCCCAGCGTGGCGAGGTCGGTCTGCGCGAGGGGCGGCGTGGGGCACGGGTCGCACGAGTTGGTGCCCCAGGCGTACTCGGTGACCACCGCGCGGCCGCCGGCCTGCTCGAGGGTGTAGTCGAAGAGGCGCGCGTAGAGCTCACCGAACGAGCTGCGCGCGCCGTCGGCCACGTCGAGGTTGGTGGGAATGAACACGTTGGGGTAGTTGGCCACTTCGAAGCGCGACGTGGGGTGCAGCACGTACACGATGAGGTCTTGCGCGGCGCCGGCGTTGAGGAGCCCGAGGCGCACGGGCAGGCGGAAGTCTTGCGCGTCGTAGTGGAAGCGCAGGGGCGACAGCCGCGCGCCGCCGCCGGGCCTGCGCTGGGCGCGCTCGATGTCGACCCTGGCGACGAAGAACTTCCACTGCTCCCTCACGTAGGGGGCCATGAACTCGGCCGCGCCGGTGGGGATGTTGTAGCGGTTCTGGTGGAGCCACGTCTCGAGGCCCGTCGACTGCGTGGCCGAGAGCACCACCACATCGTACTCGCCGACCTGAAACTGCGCCTCGACGCGCACGCCCAGGTCGTCGCGCTCGTTCACCGCGCCGCGCGGGCGCCTCATGCCGCCGAAGGCCGCTGCGACGGGCATCGGCGGAGGGGGCGGCTCGGGCGCGCAGGGGTCTTGCTCCCAGTACTCGACGAGGCGCGGCGCCGTGAGCGACTCGAGGTGCGTGAACACGTCGTGGGGGAGCGTGCGCACGTTCTCGCGCTGCAGCACGATGGGCACGGGCACCACCATGGCGAAGTCTTGCGCGGGGCCGTCGTAGTCGTTGCTCATCGAGAGCACGGTGCGCGTGCCCTCGCGCATGAGGGCCACGCGCGTGGCCTTGTTGGTGAGCTGCTCCGTCGAGCCCGACACGTAGAAGCCGCAGAACGCGTCGGCCGGCAGCGGGGGCGCGAGGCCCGCATAGAGCGCGGCGCCGAGCGCGGCCGCGCGCAGCGTCTTCGAGGCGGTGCGTTGGATCATAGGTGTGCTCCGGTGTCCTCCCGTCGGGGCGCCGATCGTGGTGGTCGGGGGCCCTTCGGGTCAACACCGAAGCTGCGGCAGAGGTTGGCGGGAGCGAGACGGAGACGTGCGCCGCGCGGGCGCCGCGATCAGCCGAGCGACTTGCTCAGCTCGCCGCGAATGCGCTCCTCGATCTTGCCCTTGATCATGCGCATGGCGAAGCCGAGCTCGATCTGCACGCGCACCACCGTGTCGGTCACCGTGAAGGTGCCCTTCACGGGCTTCGAGATGGTGAACACGTCGCCCGCCCAGGCGCCGTCGAGGCCGATCTCGCCCTTGATGCGGTTGATCACCTCCGTTGCCTTCGTCTTCGCGGTGTCTTTGCCCAGCTTGTGATTCTGGCTGATGTCGATGTCGGCCATAGCGATGATCCTCCGTAGAAGGTGAAATCGGCGACGGAGGCTCTCAGGGCGCGACGATTCCGTCAATGACTTCGAGCGCCATCTCCCACCGCTCGAGCGGGGGCATCACGTAGGCGCCCGCCACGCGGTGCTTCACGGCCTCGAGCATCTCGCGCGCGATGGCCACGCCCTCTTTGCGGGCGAGGGGCCCCGTGCCCGCCTTGCGCATGCGGTCGCGCGTCGCGTCGGGGATGCGCATGCCGGGCACCTCGTTGTGCAGAAACTCGGCGTTGCGGTGGCTCGCGAGGGGCAGCACACCGACGAGCACGGGCACCCCGAGGGGCTCTACGTCGGCGAGGAAGCGCTCGAGCACCGCGGGGTCGTACACGGGCTGGGTCATCACAGCCTCGGCGCCCGCCTCGATCTTCTTCTTCAAGCGCGTGATCTCGCGCTGATAGTCCATCGCGGCGGGCTCGGCGCCCGTAAGAAGGAGGAAGCGCGTGACGCCGCCGAGGGCCTTGCCGCCCGGGTCGCGGCCGTGGTTGAGCCCGCGCACGAGGCGCAGGAGGCCCACCGAGTCGAGGTCGTACACCGCGGTGCAGTCGGGGAAGTCGCCCATCTTCGGCGGGTCGCCCGTAATGATCACCAGGTTGCGCACGCCGAGCTCGTGCGAGCCCATCACGTGCCCCACGAGCCCGAGGAGGTTTCGGTCGCGGCAGCACACGTGCAGAATAGGGTCGATGCCCTCTTGAATGAGCCGCACGGCGAGGGCGAGGTTCATCATCCGGGCGCTGGCGCGGGGGCCGTCGGCGATGTTGATCACGTCGACGCCGTTGCGCACGAGCATCTTGGCGCCCTCGATGGCGCGCGTCGCGTCCATGCCCGACGGGGGGTTCACCTCGACGCTCACCACGAACTTCTTCTGCGCGAGCTTGGCCGACAGCGAGGATTTCTCTTCGAAGCGCACGAGCTCGAGGCCCTCGGGCAGCACGAACACGCGGGGCTGCGCGCCCGCCGTGGTGTCCGCGGGCTCACCGCCCGACACCGCCGCGAGGCCGCCGCTGTCGCCCTCGTGGGCGTGCATGCGCGTCGCGTAGGCCACGCGGCGAATGTGCTCCGCCGTGGTGCCGCAGCAGCCCCCGAGGAGGCGCACGCCGAGCTTGATGAGGCGCCGCGCGTAGACCCCGAAGTACTCGGGGTTTGCCATGTAGAGCAGCCTGCCCTCGACGCGCCGCGGGATGCCCGCGTTGGGCATCGCCGCGAGGGGGAGGCCCGTGGGGCGCATCTGCTCGATCATGCGCGAGACGACGTCGAAGACGCCCGCAGGGCCGTCGCCGCAGTTGACGCCGATGACGTCGGCGCCCCACGCGGCGAGCTTGTCGGCCATGGCGTCGGGCGTGGTGCCGTCGGCCATGGTGCCGAAGGTGTCGAAGCTCACCATCGCGATGACGGGGAGGTCGCTCACCTCTTTGACCGCCTGGAGCGCGATGCGAATCTCTTCGGGCTGGCGCATCGTCTCGATGGCGATGAAGTCGGCCCCGGCGAGGCCCTTCGCCTGCTCGACGAAGGCCGCGCGCACGTCGGCGAGGTCGCGCTCGGGCATGCCCTTCACGTTCACGCCCGCGGGCCCCAGCGAGCCCGCCACCCACGCGCCCGCCGACGAGGGACCCGCCTCGGCGATGGCCTCGCGCGCGAGGCGCACGCCGGCCTCGTTGAGCTCGCGTACCTTGTGCTCGAGGCTGAAGCGCGCGAGGCGGTACCGGTTGGCGCCGAAGGTGTTGCTCTCGATCACCTGCGCGCCGGCCTTGAGGTACTCGCGGTGAATCGACTTGATGAGGTCGGGCCGCGAGAGGCAGATCTCTTCGTAGTTGGCCGTGTAGAGAATGCCGCGCTCGTAGAGCTGCGTGCCCATGGCGCCGTCGGCCACGAGCGGGTGATCGCGGAGGGCCTCGAGGAAGCGGTGCGTCATATGCGGGGCTTCGTTGCCTACTCTTCTCGTGGCGTTTCCGCAACGGGCAGCCCGTTGTGCTT
Source organism: Deltaproteobacteria bacterium (assembly GCA_947494865.1). Classification (GTDB taxonomy): domain Bacteria; phylum Myxococcota_A; class Polyangia; order Polyangiales; genus CAISKJ01. Next base: position 6,683 of record CANMAT010000022.1, on the reverse strand, counting down.
GAAGGGTGAGGGCGGTGGGAGATAGCTTCCGCGCGCCATGTCGAACCGCCCCGTCGCACTCATCACCGGCGCCAACGGAGAGATCGGTCGCTCGCTGCTCGAGCGGCTCCATCAAGACGGTCGCTACGACCTCGTGACGCTCGACCTCACGCCGCTCCCCGAGCGCTACCGCCCGCTCTGCGCGGAGACGTACGCGGGCAACATCCTCGATCGGTATCTGCTCGACCAGCTCGCGGCGCACCACCAGATCGAAGTGGTGTTTCACCTCGCGGCGCTGCTCTCGACGCGCGGCGAGCGCGACCCCGAGCTCGCGCACCAGATCAACGTCGAGGGCACGCTGCACCTGCTTCGTATGGCGCAGCAGCTCTCGCTGCGCCTGGGGCGCTCGGTGAAGTTCATCTTCCCGAGCTCCATCGCCGTGTACGGCATGCCCACGCTCGACGAGAAGCGCCGCCTCGGCCGCGTGCGCGAAGATCAGGGCCTCGAGCCCATCACCATGTACGGCATCAACAAGCTGTACGCCGAGCACCTGGGGCGCTACTTCATGCGCCACTACCGCGCCCTCGCGGCGGGCGCCGAGGGCGCCATTCGCCTTGATTTCAGGGGGATTCGCTTCCCCGGGCTCATCTCCGCGGAGACGGTGCCCACGGGCGGCACGAGCGACTACGGCCCCGAGATGCTGCACGCCGCGGCGCAGTCGAAGCCCTACGCGTGCTTCGTGGGCCCCGAGGCGCGCATCCCCTTCATGGCCATGCCCGACGCGGTGCGCTCGCTGCTGGGGCTGCTCGACGCGCCACGCGAGAAGCTCACGCTCCCGAGCTACAACGTGGGCGCCTTCAGCCTCTCGGCGGCCGAGATCGCGCAGCGCGTGAAGGCGGCGTTTCCGGGCGCGGAGATCACCTTCGAGCCCGACCCGGCGCGCGCGCGCATCGTCGACTCGTGGCCTGAAGACCTCGACGACACCCGCGCCCGCGAAGACTGGGGCTGGAGCGCATCGTACGGCGTCGACCGCGCCTTCGACGAGTACCTGGTGCCCTCGATCCGCGCGCGCTACCCGCGGTAGACTCGGCCCCCCAAAGATGGACGGCATCGACCTCGCGGGCCTGCGCTACAGCTCTTCGAAGCCTCCGAACCCCACGTGGCTCGCGTGGGGCAGCGAGCGCGGCGGCGCCCTCGCCATCGACGGCGTCGAGTACCTCGGCGCGACGGCGGCCGATCGCCTCGCGCGCACGCCGCCGCGCGTGCTCGGCGTCGACGCGCCCTTCGGCGTTCCCCTCGGGCTCGCGAAGAGGCTCGTCCCGTTGGTGACCAACGGCTCGCAGGTGCTCGAGCGCCTCGCGGTGACGCCCGCGGCGCAGCTCGACGCGGCGTGGGCCACCTTCGCGACGGAGCGCCCGGGCGCGCTGCGGCTCACCGAGGCCATCACCCACGGCGCGTCGTCGATCACCACGCCGCGGCCTCCGACGTGGCGCACGCTGCGGGGCCTCGCGCAGATCCTGTGGTCGATGCGCGACCGCGTGGCGATCGTTCCCTTCGACGCGATCGAGATCTCGCCCGCGCGCGCCAACGTGCTCGAGGTGCTGCCCGCTGCGACGCTCCGCCTGCTAGGGCTACCGTACATGCGCGCCCACGGAGGAGAGGCCGTGACGGCCTCGCAGATCGATCTCACCGAGGAGCGGTTGCACTGCATCACGCACCTCGCCGAGGCGGTGGGCGCGCTGGGCGTACGGGTGGAGTTTCCCGCTCACGTGGCCAACGCGTGCGTGCAAGACGCGGGGGGCGACGCGCTCGACGCGGTGCTCGCGCTCGTGACGGTGCACCTCGCGACGCGCGGCTTCTGGACCCCTCCGCCCCTCACCGGCGCCTCGTCGGCGCGTGCGCTCGTCGAGGGGTGGATCGTGCGACCCGGCGACTGATCAGCCCGGCGTGATGAGCCGCAGGTCGAGGCCGCCCGGATACATGTACGAGGTGTAGGGCGCGATGCCATACAGCTTGATGCCGAACTGTTGCCCCGTGTCGCCGCGGAGCCTGTGCGGCCCCGACGTGATGGGCAGCGTGAGCACGGTGTAGCCCGACACGGTCTCCGACGTTCCGCGCAGGGGAGCGCCGTCCATGGTGAGGGTCGTACCCTGCGGGGTGACGACGTTGATGAAGTTCTGCGGGTACGTGGCGGGCACGTAGAAATCGTAGCTGGTGCGGTACTGCTGCACGGGCACTTCGAAGACCATGGCGGGGTCGCCCGCGCTGGCCGTCGAGGTGGCGTCGCCCTGACCGATCATGAACTGCGACACGAGAAAGGCCTGCGTGCCCGTGACGCGGAAGCTCTGCGTGGCGGCGAACTCGAGCACCTGACCGGCGTTGAGCGTCTCGCTCGGGCGCACGCCTGGGGGGTCGTACGTGAGGCGGTTGTTGTTGGCCTGCGACACGACGCGCACCACCGAGGGGAGGGGCGAGGTGCTCCCGTCGGGGTTGGGCATGGTGCGGTCGCGGAGGGCCGACACGAAGTAGTCGCGGCCCCAGGTCTCGTTGGGAAAAAGCTGCTCTTCGAGGTGATCGCACGCGGGGCGCGCTCCGGGCACGTTGGTGCAGTCGTGCCCGACGAAGACGGCCACCGGGAGGTCCGACGTGATGGCCGTGCCCGTGAGGTCGCCGGCGCCGGTGCCCACGAGCTCGAGCACGTCGCCGGGCTGCAGCGTGAAGCTCGCCTGCGAGCCCGGCGGAATGGGCGCGACGCCTTCGCCCACGGCGATCTGCGCGGTGGGGCGCACGGTGACGGTGGTGCTCTCGCCGGTGACGGCCACGATGGCAGCGAAGCCGCCGAGGTAGATGGTGCCCGTAGCGCTGCGCGCCCCCCAGTTGGGGTACGTCGACACGGTGTACCGCTGCGTGAGAACGCCTTGCGGCAGAAGCAGCGAGGCGTCGTTGGTGAACGACGCGAGGCCCGCGGGGCTCTGGTACGTGAGCGGGTTGAACTGATAGGCCGCGATGGGGCCGTTGGCGCGCACGTGGTAGGCGCCGTTGCGACGCAGCGCCGAGCGCGCGGGGTTGGCGCCGAGGCACGCGGGGTCGCCGGGGCGGCGGCACCCGACGAAGGCCGTGTTGCGCTGCACGAGCTCTTGCACCCACGGGAGCGACACCGTCTCGATGGCGCCGGGCGCGAGGGTAAGCTGGCGCGGCGTGGTGAGCCCGCCGCCGGTGATGCTCGCCTGCACGGGGTACGTCTGCGGGTTCGAGAGCACCACGGCGAAGTCGAACGCGGTGCCGAGCTGGCTGTTGGGCGTCACCGTCGCCCAGTAGTCGCAGCCGAGGTACGAGCGGCCGAGGGCGGCCTCGTCGCAGCGGCTCGCGCAGCGCCCGCCCGTGCAGGCCATGCCTTGCGCGGTGTCGCAGGTGGGCCCTGGGTTCCATCCGCCGCCGTCGGCGCGGCACGACTCGACCTGCTGCTCGCGGCCCGCGGTGATGCCGCAGCGCGAGAGCCCCGGCATGCACACGCGGCAGCCCACGCCTGCGAAGCAGAGGGTGCCGGCGGGGCAGTCCATCGCGGCCACCGCTTCGCCGTCGGCGCCGCACTCGTAGCGCCGGTTGCCCGAGCACAAGATGGCGCCGACGGTGCACCGCTGCGGGCCGTTGTCGAAGAGGGGACCCGCGTCGCCCGTGTCGGCGTCGCCGTCGTACACCACCGACGGGGGCTGCGACGTGCAACCCACGATCGCCGCGAGCGCCCACAAACAAAGGCGGTTGCGAGGCTTCATTGTGCGGGGTTGTACCGAGAATCGCGAGGTGCGTCCATTCGTGCGAGGGCGCGGCGCGAAGAGGCCTACAGGCGAATGTCGGCGGTGGCGCCGAAGGTGAGCACGTTGGGCAGCACCGAGGCGTTGTCGACCGCCGAGAGGATGCGGTGGTAGGCGACGTCGACGCCGAACACGAGCGCCGCGTTGGGGTTGAGGTGATAGTGAATCTCGACGCCGCCGCGCGCGCCGAGGCCGAAGGCGCTCGCGCTCTCGGCGCCGTCGGGCTCGATCTGCCAGCGGTCGAACGAGGCGCCCAGCACGGGCCGCACGGTGGAGCCCTGAAGGAAGCGGTGCGCGACCTCGGCCGAGAGCACCCACGCGCCTCCCGAGGCGGTGGAGAGCTCGTCGAGCGCGCGGTTGGCGATGCTCGCGCGCAGGCCGAGCTCGGTGGCCCCGAGTCCGAGTCCGACGTGGAGGCGGTAGGTGCTCGCGGCGCCGCTGCGAAAGCCTGTCATTCCGCCGTAGCCGCCGCCGATGAACACCGACGCCGTGGGGTCGCGGCGCTCTGGCTCTTGCGGGTGCGTAGGCGCGTCGGCGGCGGGCTCGGTGACGACCGTGGTGGTGACCACGGGCGAGGTGTAGACGGTGCGAATGACGGGCGGAGGCTGCGAGAGCACCAGCACGCGCGGCGGGGGCACGTACACGTTGGGGGTGGTGACCACGACGCGGCCCGGCGACGTGGCGTACAGCTCGATGGCCTGCGCGGGTGCGGCGACGGCGACGAGGCTTACGGCGGCGAGACACATGGCGAGACGGTTCATCACGATGGCTCCGTGTGGTGAGAGAGGCGCTGTGCTGTGGAGGGAAGAGGCGCTTGAGACGCGCGAGGGGCGCGAACGGTCAGCGCACGAAGGCTTCGATCTCGGCGTCGGCGGTGTCGGGCTGCGAGGCGCCGATCACCACGACGCGGCTCGCGTCGAGGCGGAAGCGAATCTCGCGGCCAAGCGAGAGCAGCTCGCGGAGCTCGGGGCGCAGGCGCAAGAGCGTGAAGAAGCTGCGCGACATGGTGCGCACGTGGAGCTCGCGGGGCGTTCCGGTGATGCCCTCCTCGATCCAGATGCCATCGCGGAGCACGAGCGCGCGGCCTGCGACGTAGCGCGAGCTGCCCGCGCTGCCCGTCGAGGTCTGCGCTTCGCGCAGCGCGCGCAGCGAGCTCGACACGCGGCGGCCGGCCTCGCCCGTGGCCTCGACCGACGGGCGCGCGGGCGGAGCCGGAGGCGCCGCCGACGGCGTGGCCGCCGGGGCGTTGAGCATGATGTTGTGCTGGACGACCGGGGGCATCGCGCCTGCGCCTGCACCGCGCGTCGCGGCGCCCGACGGGGCTGCGCCGCCGAGGGATTCGAAGGCCGCGAAATCGGGGCTCCCATCGCTGTCGCCCGAGCGCATGGCTCGGCGGGCGACGGGCGCGCGCGACGGCTCGGCGGGAGGCGTCGCGGGAGAGGCGCGCACGCGGTTGCGGAGGTCATTGATGCTCTGTGAGGAGCCGGGCTGCATCGGGCCCATCATGCGCGGCGGCGCGATCGTGGTGACGGGCGCGGGGCGCCGGAAGCCTCCGACGGGGCCGGGCGCGCCGTTCATGGGACGGTCTTGCTGCCAGCGGGCGGCGGGCTCTTCGCGCTCCTCGTCGAGGTTCACGGGGGCCTGGTTCTGGTCTTCGGTGACGAGGTAGCTGGTGTAGGGCGTCACGATGCCGAAGCGTCGCGCGAGCTGAATCACGCTGTCGCGCAGCTCGGGGTTCTCGCCGCGCAGGCGAATCTCGTCGAGGAGGTAGCCCGTCTTGCGCGTGGCCCACACGCGGGGGATGAAGCTGTTGCTCTCATCGCGCGAGGGCAGGGTGACGGGCCAGTCGAAGGTGCGCGGCTCGGCCTGTCCGGCCACGGTGGCGGTGAGGGCCACGGTGGTGGCGCCGGGTGTGCGGTAGCGGCCCGTGACCACGAGCTGCGAGCCGCGGTAGAGGGTGCCGAGGTCGCGGGGATAGAGGTCGTACGCGTCGGCGCCGCGCAGGGCGAGGCGCAGGTCGGCGAGCACGGGGAACGCGATCATGTTGTAGAAGCCCGCGAGGAGCGAAGACATCTCGGCGCCCGAGCGCGCGTAGTCGGCGGCGCCGCGGTTCTGCTGCGCGAGCAGGTCGAGGAAGGTGGTGTTCACGTCGTCGCCGAGGCCGAACACGAAGATCTGCGCGGTGCTCCCGTTGCGCTCTCGCACGCTGCTCACGATGTGCTGCACGTCCGTGTCGCCCACGGTGGGCATGCCGTCGGTGAGAAACACCACCATGCGCGGCGCGCCGCGGCGAACGGGGATGTTGAGCGCCTGCGTGAGCGCAGGGCCGATGGCGGTGCCGCCGGAGGCTTCGAAGGTGTTTACGAAGCGCTGGGCGCGCGCGCGGTTGTCGGGCGACGCGCTGAGCGAAGCCTCGGAGAGCTGCTCGACGTCAGTGCTGAAGCGCAGGATGTTGAAGGTGTCGTCGGGGTTGAGGCGCTCGATCCACGCGCGGAGGGCCTGGCGGGCGTGGTCCATCTTCTCGCCGGCCATGGAGCCCGACGTGTCGCACACGAAGAGAATGTCTTTGCCGATGATCTCGCGCTCGGTCACCTCGGTGCGCGGGGCCACCATCATGAGAAAGTATCCGTCTTCGCCGACGGGGTGATGCGTGAGCACGCTGAGCCCGACGTCGCCGTCGGCCACCGTGTAGAAGAGGTCGAAGTCGCGGTCGAGGGAGGCGCGCCCCTGCTCGAACCCGACGACGGCCTGGTGGTCGCCGTGGCGCACGGTGTCGACGCGGTGCGAGGGCGAGTACACCGCGCGGATGGGCACGCGCGAGTCGATGGTGGCGCTGAGGGTGAAGTCTTCGAGCGTGCTCGACTGGGGCCCCGCAGTGCGCAGGGGATAGCG
>CANMAT010000021.1 GCA_947494865.1 Deltaproteobacteria bacterium | reverse complement strand
GAAGGCGCCGGAGCCCGTCGCGGTGAAGGCTCCCGAGAAGGCGCCCGAGCCCAAGGTCGAGAAGGCTCCCGAGAAGACTCCGGAGCCCGCGGTCGAGAAGACCCCGGAGCCCGTCGCGGTGAAGGCGCCCGAGAAGGCGCCCGAACCCAAGATCGAGAAGGCCCCTGAACCCGCGGTGTCCAAGCCCGCGCCCAAGGTCGAGGATACGCGCGTGCCTGAACCCCGGCAGAACCCGCCTGCGCCGGCGCATGCGCAGCCCGAGGTGGCGGCGCTCGCAGCGCAGCCTCCGCGTCCGTCGCAGCCCCCTCCGGGGCCCGCGGTGGCCAAGCGCGGCATCGAGGTGTGGGACCCCATTACCCGCACCGTGAAGCACGTGGTGACCGAGCAGTCGTCGGGCCCGCGCACGACCATGGCGGCGCCCAACACGTCGCGTCCGGCGGCGATCGGCACCGACGGCCGCAGGCCGCCGTCGCGGGTGACCACGGTGTTCCCGGCGCCGCAGATGGCGGGGCGTCGGCCCGGTCCGGGCGTTCGTCCGGGCCAGGGTGGCACGTCGCAGAACTTCCGCGGCCCGTCGCGCCCCGGGATGCTCACCATGCGGCTGAGCTCGCCCTCGTCGGGTCCGTCGACGCAGGATCCGAAGCGCAAGCCGGTGATCAAGATCGAGCAGCAGATCTCGCTGCAAGAGCTCGCGCGCCGGATGAACCTCAAGGCCACCGAGGTGCTGATGAAGCTCCTCCAGCTCGGCGGCGTGGGGAAGAACATCAACTCGACGCTCGACGCTGACACCGCCACGCTGCTCGCGAGCGAGTTCGGGTTCACCGTCGAAGACGTCGCGCTCGACACCGACGCGATCATCAAGAAGGCGCTGGCCCCCGACACGATCCAAGACCTCTCGCCCCGCCCGCCGGTGGTGACGGTGATGGGTCACGTCGACCACGGCAAGACCACCCTCCTCGACGCGGTGCTCGGCATGCGCGTGGCTGAGGGCGAGGCCGGCGGCATCACCCAGGAGGTGCGCGCCTACAAGGTGATCACCCCGCGCGGTCCCGTGGTGTTCTTCGACACCCCCGGCCACGAGGCCTTCACCGCGCTTCGTATGCGCGGCGCGAAGACCACCGACGTGGCCGTGCTCGTCGTCGCCGCCGACGACGGCGTGATGCCCACGACGGTCGAGGCGATCAACCACGCGAAGGCCGCCAAGGTGCCGATCGTGGTTGCCCTCAACAAGATCGACAAGCCCGACGCCAACCCCGACAAGGTGCTGCAGCAGCTGCTCCAGTACGATGTGATCCCGGAGGAGTTTGGCGGCACGGTGCTCGTGCGGCGCGTGAGCGCGAAGAACCGCACGGGCATCACCGAGCTGCTCGAAGACCTCGCGCTGCAGACCGAGCTCCTCGACCTCAAGGCGAACGCCAAGAAGGCCGGCGTGGGCACGGTGTTCGAGTCGAAGCTCGACAAGGGCCGCGGCGCCGTGGCCCGCGTGCTGGTGCAAGAGGGCATCATTCGCAACGGCGACATCGTGCTGGCGGGGACGGCCTACGGCCGCATTCGCGCGATGTTCGACGACCGGGGCAAGGCGATCGACAAGGCGGGCCCGAGCACGCCCATCGAGATCCTCGGCCTCAACGAGCCCCCGACGGCGGGCGACAAGATCTACGTGTGCGCCGACGCCCGCAAGGCGCAGGAGGCCGCGGAGCAGATCAAGGCGGCTTCGAAGAAGGCGCCCATCGACCACGGGCCGAAGTTCGACGTGGCGACGTACCTCTCGCAGAACGCCACGATCAACGTGAACGTGGTGATCAAGGCCGACGCGCAGGGCGCGGTCGAGGGCTTGAAGAAGGCCCTCACCGAGCTCAGCACGGACAAGGTCAAGGTGTCGGTGCTCCACGCCGCCGTGGGCGCCATCACCGAGACCGACGTTCAGCTCGCGGTGCCGTCGCACGCGGTGATCATCGGCTTCAACGTTCGCCCGGCCGGCAAGGCCGCGGCGGTCGCTGAAGATCAGAAGATCATCATGCGCTTCTACAACGTGATCTACGAGGCCGTAGACGACATCAAGCTCTTCATGGTGGGCCAGCTCAAGCCGACCCTCATCGAGAAGCCGCAGGGCAAGGCCGAGATCCGCCAGGTGTTCAACATCACCAAGGTGGGCATCATCGCCGGCTGCATGGTGGTCGACGGCGCGATCAAGCGCGGCGCCCTGGTGCGTCTCATTCGCGACGGCGCGGTGAAGTGGGAAGGCAAGATCGGTACGCTGCGCCGCATCAAGGATGATGTGAAGGAAGTCACGCAGGGCTTCGAGTGCGGTATCGGTCTCGACAACTCTCCGGACATGAAGCCCGGTGACATGCTCGAGGCGTACGAACTCGAGGAGGTCGCCGCGGTGCTCTGAGCCACGCGGCGCTGGCAACCAATCGGAGCCGTCGGCGGGGTAGAAGAGGGGCTATGAACGCCCTGATTCCCGCCGATGGTTTCATCGAGCCGACGGGACACGGTCGCTGATGAAGCTCACGGGGAAGACCCGCTTTCAACTGATCGACGAGGACGGCGACGACCTCCCAGGCACCTGGGAGTTCGAATGGGTCGGCCGCGATCCCTTCGAAGTCGTCGTCGCGGCGGTCACCGAGGTCTCGGGGCGTCCGTGGAAGTGGTCCACGCGCAGGATCAACTCGGGCAAGCTGTCGCCGCTGCGGTGCCAGGCCCTGTCGGCCCGCGTCTCCGCGGTGCTCAAGAAGGAGAACCGTCCGCGCGCCGCCGAGTGCATCGCGCGGGTGATCTCTGAAGAGTTCACCCCGCGCCGCAAGGTCGACGTAAAGGCCGTGCGGGAGGTGCTCGCGCAGCTCGACCCCCCGGTGCCCGAAGACGCCGAAGAGAGCCCCGAACTCCTGGCCGCCGTGATGCTTCGCCGCTTTCGCCGCGCCCTCAAGGCCGCGGTCGAGTGCGACGGGGGCCTCCGGGTGTCCTGGCAGGTGGAGTGACCGCTCTGCCCTCCGTTCACCGATGATCGTCGCGCTCCTCCGCGTACGCATTCACATCCCCGGCGCGCGCTCCCTCAAAGACCGCCGCGCGGTCGTGCGCAAGGCCGTAGACCGGGTGCGCGCGCGCTTCAATGTCTCGGTCGCCGAGGTGGGCGACGTCGAGCGATGGCAGATTGCCACCCTCGCCGCGGTGATGGTCACCAACAATCACGCGCTCGCGACCGAGGTGCTCGACAAGATCACCAGCGCCATCGCCTCGTCGGTCGCGGGCGAGGCGATGATCACAGGGCGCGAGACGCTCTTCGAAACCTACAGTGACACCGAGCCCGTGGGCGAGGCCGACGGCCTCCAGGAGAAGTTCGCCGATGGCGACGAAGAAGCGTGAGAATCATCGTGTAGACCGAGTGTCTGCGCGCGTTCAAGAGGAGCTCTCCCTGACGCTCCTGCGAGACTTCACCGACCCGCGCCTCGCGGGCGTGGTGCTCTCGCACGTCGCGATGACCGACGACCTCTCCTACGCGACGGTGTCGTTCGTGGTGATGGGCGACGGACCCGACCTTGCGCGCGCCAAGGAGGCCGTGAAGGTGCTGCGCAAGCTCTCTCCGGCGCTGCGCGCGAAGCTCGCGGGCAAGCTCGACATTCGCCGCGCCCCCGAGGTGATCTTCGAAGTCGACGCGGGCCGCGAGGCCGTCGAGCGCCTCGACAAGCTCCTGCACGAGGTCGAGACCGACCTCAAGCGCTCGGAGTCTGACAAGAAGAGCTGAGCGACGGCTCAGAGCGTGACGCAGGCGCGGGCGCGGCACGTCATGCCAGCGCCGCAGCGCGTGCCGCAGGCGCCGCAGTTGTCGGGGTCGACCTCGATGTTCTTGCACTGCCCGCTGCAGTTGATCGACGGCGGCGTGCAGGTGATCATCACGGCCGCGCAGGCCCCCGCGGTGCACGTCATGCCCGAGGGGCACGCGGTGCCGCAGGCGCCGCAGTTGCTGGGGTCGCGCTGCGTGTCGACGCACGACGCGCCGCAGCGGGTGCGGCCCGCCTCGCACTGACAGGTGGCGTCGCGGCACACGAGGCCGCCGGTGCAGGGGTTGCTGCAGCGGCCGCAGTTGCTCGCGTCGGTGGCCGGGTTGACGCAGGCGGTGCCGCACATGATCCGCGGCGCCGCGCAGGAGCCGTCGTCGCAGAAGCCCCCGCGGCACGCGATGCCCGTCCGGCACATGACCCCGCAGGCGCCGCAGTTGAAGCGGTCGAGCTGTGTGTTGGCGCAGTAACCCCCGCAGCGCGTGGTGGCGCCCGTGCAGGCCGCGACGCAGACGCCCGTGTCGCACTCGAGCCCGGCGCCGCAGGGGCGGTCGCAGCCGCCGCAGTGCGCGTTGCTGTTGAAGGGGTTGATGCACGCGCCGCTGCAGATGATCGACGGGCGGGCGCACACCGGGTCGACGCAGCGCGCGCCGAGGCAGGTCTGCGCGCCGGGGCACACCTGGCCGCAGCCGCCGCAGTTGGTGCGATCGAGGGAGATGTTCACGCAAGCCAGTCCGCAACGGGTCTCACCCGCGACGCAGGTGACCACGTCGACGGTCGTGACGTCGGGCGCGGCGATGTCGGTGACCACGGCATCGACGGTGGTGACGTCGGGCGCCGCGACGTCGGGCGCAGCGACGTCGGGCGCCGCGACGTCGGGCGTGGCGGCGTCGGGCGCGATGACGTCGACGGTGCTCACATCGGGCACGGTGACATCGACGGCGGTGACGTCGACGGTGCTCACATCGGGCGCGGTGACGTCGACGGTGCTCACATCGGGCGCGGCGGCGTCGAACGCGGCGTCGAGGGTGACGGCGTCGGGCTGAACGGCGTCGGCGGGAGGGGCGTCGCTGGCGGTGCCATCGACGGGCGCGAGGTCGGACGGAGCCGCGTCGGACACGTCGTCGGGCGCGGCGTCGGAGGCGGTATCGACCGCGACGGGCACGTCGCTGCGCTGCGAGGGGGGCTTGTCGTCGGCGCCGCAGGCCGACACCGCCGCCGCCAGGGCGAGGGCGAGGCCACAGCGCGCGAGGCCCGCCGAACGACACGCTGCGCCCGAAGAAAAATGACGAGTCATCGTGCGATCGTATCACACGGCAGGTTTGCAGCCGAAACGCGAACGTGGCCGCGCGGTCAGCCGCTGACGAGGGGGGTGATGACCATGCGGGCGATCGGGTGGTACGAGGCGGCGTTGCGCTCGAACGCGCGGCGGGCGACGGCCACCGTGTCGGGGCGGCTCATGAGGGCGCGGTACACGGGCTTGAGGAACTTCATGCGGCCCACCTCGCCGAGGAGGGCCTCGGTGCGCGGGAGCACCGCGTCGTAGCGGGCGTCGAGGGCGACGAGGAGCCACGCGCAGAGCACCTCGTAGTTGGTCTTGCGGGTGAGGTCGAAGCGGGTGTCGAGGAGCTTCGCCGTGTCGTACGAGACGGGGTGCGGAACGGAGTCGAGGTAGAGTTGCCACTCGGTGGGGCTCCACTTCGAGCCGACCTCGACGTCGGGCACGGTGCCGCCGAGCGACTCGATGGCGTCGAGGAGCGTGGAGCGCGACACCGGGGCGTTGGCGGGCACGCCGTGGCCGTCGATCCACGCCGGGGCGTCGACGGCGGCGAGGGCGCCGGGGAGGCGCTCCTCGGTGAAGCCGAGAAAGTCTTCGGTGGTGATGGCGCCGAAGCGAAAGCGCGCGATGTACTCGCGGATGAACACCTCGAAGCGCGGGCGCCCCACGTGGGCCTCGAGCGCGAGGAGGAAGAGGCAGCCCTTGTCGTAGGGCACTTCGGAGAAGGCGTCGTCGGGGTCGATGCCCGCGAGGTGCGTGCGCAGGCGCGTGAGCTCGGGGCGACCTTCTTTGAAGAAGCGCTCGACGGCGCGGTCGAGGCCGCGGCGGCCGAGGGCGGCGTGGAGGGCGCCCGCGTCGTCGCCCTCGGTGGCCTCTACGATGCGGAGCTCGGCGTAGCGCGTCCACCCCTCGTTGAGCCAGAAGTGCTCGGCGTCGGCGTTGGTGATGAGGTTGCCCGTCCACGAGTGGGCGAGCTCGTGCGCCACCACGCGCACCTGCGAGCGATCGCCCGCGAGGAGGGTGGGCGTCACGAAGGTGAGCCGCGGGTTCTCCATGCCGCCGTACGGAAACGATGGGGGCATCACGAGCACGTCGAAGCGGTCCCAGTCGTAGGGGCCGAAGAGCTTCTCGCCGACGACGAGGTGCGCATCGATGTCGGCGAACTCCCACTGCGCGGCGGCCACGACGGACCCCTCGGCCCACACGCGGCTGCGCGGGCCCACGTCGCGCGACGTGACGTCGCCCACGGCGAAGGCGAAGAGGTACGGGGCGATGGGCTGCGGCATCGTCCACGACTCGACGGCGGTCGCGCCCTGCAGCTCGCGCTTCACGAAGGCTGCGGCCATGAGGGCGCGCAGCGCGGCGGGCACCGTGAGTTCGGCCTCGTAGGTGATGCGCACGCGCGGGGTGTCTTGCAGCGGCACCACGGAGCGCGCATGAATGGCCTGGCACTGCGAGAAGAGAAAGGGCTCGCGCTTGCCCGCGGTCTGCGCGGGGCTGAGCCACTGCAGCGCGGTGGCCTCGGGCGACGTGCGGTAGCGCACCGTGATCGACGGCGACCCTTCGGGCAGCGTGACGCGCAGCCGCGCGCCCAGAACGGGGTCGGGCGCGTCGAGGGCGAACGCGAGGGGCGCCCCCGCGGCGTCGGTGACGGCGTGCACGTCGAGCCCGCGCGTGTCGAGGTCGAGGGCGCCGCCGCCGGGCTGATGAAAGACCAGCGTGGCCTCGGCGTCGAGCACGTGGCGCTCGAAGTCGACGCGCGCCCTCCAGCGGAGCGTGCGGGTCTGGGGCTGGGAAGAGTCGGTGTAGGAGTGGGGGTCGAGACGCGCCATCGGTACGGCGCGCGATCCTGCCATGATCCGCCGCGCCCACGGTCTACAAATTCTTTCACGAAGCCCGACGTTGACAGCGCTCAGGGAGCGTGAACGCGAAAGGGCACGGTGACGCCGAGCTCGAGGGCGAAGCCGTTGTTCTGGTCGCGGTCGTTGAAGTAGCAGGCCCACCCGACGCCCGCGCCCACGTCGACGGGGCCGATCTTGAATTGCACGCCGCCGAGCGCGCTGCCCCACAGTGTGGTGGGCACGTGGGTGGCGCGCGTGAGCTGTACCCTCCCGCGGAGGTACACCTCGACCCAGGGCCACGGGCGCGCGCCGAAGCCGAAGCCCGCGTAGCCACCGAAGGCGAAGCGCTCGAACGCGGTGCGCCCGTCGGGGTAGAGGGGCGGCGGCGGCGCGTCGCGCGTGCCGGGGTCGCGCTGGCCCGCGGAGCAGGGGCGCGTGGTGTCTCGCTCGTTGCCGCAGAGGGCGCCGCCCGCGCCGGCCCCGAGGCCCAGCTCGGCGTCCATGCCCAGGCGACCGGCGAGGTGGGTGTACCGAACGCCCGCGCTGCCCGTGCCCGAGTACTCGGTGCCGTCGCCCCCGGCCTCGACGCGGAGCCCCGGCACGACGGGGAGAGACACCGTGAGCGAGCCGTAGCGGGCCGCCATGGTGCCGACCGCGGCGTGCACGGCGCCGAGCCCCGAGGCCATGCGCGCGGGGGCGCCGAAATGGGCCGCGCGAACGGGCGGCGCGAAGGTGGGCGGGATGCACCCCCCAACGAGCGCGGCGAGGAGGCTCCAGTGCCGGTGCGGTGTGCGATCGTGACGCATGGGGGGTGCGCGCGCGGCCGTGAAGTTGGGGTGGGCCCATCGACGCGGTGCGAGCTCGGCAGTAGAGTGAAGAGTGAAGGAGAATCTGTACCTCTCTAGCGCTCGCGACGCGAGCTGTAGCAGAGTCGTCGGTGCCCTATGGACCTGCGGTCGCTCAAGACTGGCGAGCAGCTCGATCGCTACGTGATCCTGCGCGAGGCGGGGCGCGGGGGCATGGGCACGATCTACCAGGCGCGCGACACGGTGCTCGGCCGCGAGGTGGCGCTCAAGGTGCTCGCGCGCGAGTACGAGAGCCACCGCGAGCACCGCGAGCGCTTCGTGCGCGAGGCGCAGGCGGCGGCGAAGATCCGTCACCGCAACGTGGTGGCCGTGCACGACGTGAGCGTGCGCGGGGCCCTCTACATCGTGATGGAGTACCTGCGCGGAGAGACCTTCGAAGCGTTCGTACGGCGCGAGGCGCCGGTGTCGTTCGAGCGCGCGCTCGAGAGCCTCATGCCCGTGATGGCCGCCGTCTCCGCGGCCCACGATAGCAGCGTGATTCACCGCGACCTCAAGCCTGCCAACATCATGCTGGCGCACGAGGGCGACGGCTCGGTCACCCCCAAGGTGCTCGATTTTGGCATCTCGAAGGTGTCGCGCGAGGCCGGCGCGCGCGGCGTGGCGCGCAGCGACGACCCCGACCTCACCAGCGACGACCAGCAGCTCGGCACGCCCAGCTACATGGCCCCCGAGCAAGACGGCCACCACCGCGCCGTGGGCCCCTGGAGCGACGCCTACGCCATCGCCCTGATGCTCTACCTCGCCGTGACCGGCAAGCGGGCCTTCACGGGGCGCAGCGTGGTCGAGGTGATGGTGGCCAAGCGCATCGGCCGCTTCGACGCGCCGTCGTCGTACCCGTTCAACCTCCCGCCCGCCCTCGACGCGTGGATGCTGCGCGCCCTCAGCCCCGACGTGCGCGACCGCTACGCCTCGGTGCGCGAGATGGCCACCGACCTCCTCGCGTTCGCGCCCCGCGAGGCGCGCGCCCAGTGGGAGTCGGTGTTCGCCCTCGAGCGCCCGGCCTCCCTCGATCCGCTCGACCTGTCGACCCGCTACGGCGCGTCGACCTCGGCGCCGCCTGCGGCCGACGTGAGCGCCCGCGACGCCGTGCTCGACGTGTCTCTTCCCCCCGACACCGTCGAGCGGTCGAGCGTCGAGGTGCCCGCGCCGCCGCCTCCGCGCGCCGCCGCGTCGCGCCGCGAGCGGTCGCTCGTCGCCGCCCTCGCGCTCATGGGCGTCGCCCTCGGCGTGACGCTCGTTCGCGACCGCCGCGCCGACACCGGCCGCGCGCAGGCGGTCGGCACCGTGATGCAGCACGCCGCACCCCTGCCGCCCGCCGCGCCCTCGTCGCCCGCCGCCGGGCCTCCGCCGTCGCCCGCGCCGGTGGTGGTCGCCGCGCGCGTGACGCCGCGACCCATCGGGCTGCCGCGCAGGGCCGCCGCGTCGCGCACCACGCGCTGCGGGCCCGACGCGATGTTTCACCGCGGGCAGTGCATCCCCGTGCCGCGGCTCGTGCTCCCGGCGCAGCCCGTCGGCGGAGGGACGGCGCCGTGAGGGCCTCGGCGCTCGCGCTCTGCGCCGCGCTGGGGGCGTCGATCCCCGCCGTGGCAGGGGCGCAGCCGCGGTGCTCGTCGGACGACAACCGCGCCCGCATCGAAGACGCGCAGAGCCGTATCTTTACGCGCCCCGCGAGCGTCGACTACGAGGGCGCCGAGCGGGGCCTGCGCTTCGCCATGCGCGAGTGCCCCACGGACCCCGAGGTGAACGGGCTCATGGGCCTCGCGCTCCTCGGGATGCAGAGCTACGTGCTCGCCGAGCAGCACATGCAGACCGCGATGACCTTTCGCGACCTCGACCCCGCGTGGTGGCGCGAGAACGGCGCCGTGGTCACGGCCCGCCTCACGCAGCTCCGCCAGACGCTCGGGAGCATCATGGTGAGCGCCGACGTGGCGGGCGCGGTGCTCCACCTCCCCGACGAGCGCGCGGTGGTGCTGCCCCTGCGCGAGCCCGTGCGCGTGCCCGCGGGGCGCTTCTCGCTGCGCGTCACCGCCGCGGGGAGGGAAGACCTCTCCCGCGAGGTCGAGGTGAGCCCCGACGGCGTCGAGCGCGTCTCGGTGACGCTCACGCCCCGCGCCGCGCCCGAGGCCGCACCGCAAGCGTCCGCACCCGCGGCCGCGCCGCCCCGCGAGGCGACGCCCGTCGCGGTGCGCGAGGTCCCGGGCGCGTCGCCGTGGCGCACGATCGGGTGGGTCACCGCGGGGTTCGGCGCGGCCGCCGTGATCGCGGGCGCCGTGCAGTGGGCCAACTCCGACGCGCAGCTCGAGCGCGCGGTGACCGCGAACGCCGAGACGCCGGGCGCGTGGGGCGCGTGGGCGCGGTACAGCTACGCCGTCGACGCGCGCGACGGGGCCACGGTGTGTGAGCGCGCGAGCGTAGGGGCCTCGGCCGACGCGCGCACCGTGCAAGACCTCTGCGCCGACAACCAGCAGGCGCGCACCATGGCGTGGGCCTTCTCGGCGCTGGGCGTCGCGCTCCTCGGCGGCGGCGCGCTGATGGCGCTCGTCTCGTCGGACGGCGCCCGCGAGGAGCGCCCCGCACCGCGACTCTCGGCCACCCTCGGCCCGCGCCCCAGCGTCTCGCTCGAGGTGCCGTTCTGATGCGCGCCGCCCTCGTCACCCTGCTGCTCGCCACCGCGTCGTGCGCGCTCGAAGGTCCGCCGCGCGCGTCGGTGTGGGGCGACGCGGGTCCGCCCGTCGATGGGCCCGTCGTCGATCACGTCCCGGTGACGCCCGCGTGCCCCGCGGGCAGCCTGCGGTGCGACGGCGTGTGCGCGCGCACCGACTCCGACAACCTGCACTGCGGCGCGTGCGGCGTTGCCTGCGGGGGCGACCTGCGCTGCGCCCGCGGCGCGTGCGCGTGCCCCGCGAGCCAGACACTCTGCGGCGACCGCTGCGTCGACCTCACGTCGAGCAACCTGCACTGCGGCGCGTGCGGCGTGGCCTGCGCGGGCGGCGCGGCGTGCGCGGCCGGGAGCTGCGCGTGCGGCGGCACCCAGCGGTGGTGCGGCGACCGCTGCGTCGACGTGGCCACCGACCCGCTCCACTGCGGCGCGTGCGGTCGGGCCTGCGCGCCGTGGCAGCTCTGCGGCGCGGGGGCCTGCGTGGCCACGTGCGCGGCGCCGCAGGTGGCGTGCGGGGCGTCGTGCGTGGCGCTCACCCGCGACGCCGCGCACTGCGGCGCGTGCGGGCGCGCGTGCGGCGCGCGGGGGCTCTGCGAGGGCGGCGCGTGCCGCTGCGAGCTGGGCGCGGCCGACTGCGACCGCGACCTCGCCAACGGCTGCGAGGCGGTGCTCGACCGCGACGCCGCGAACTGCGGCGCGTGCGGCGCACGGTGCCCCGCGGGCACGGCCTGCGCCGCCTCGCGGTGCGTGTGCGTCACGGGCCTCACGCTCTGCAGCGGCCGCTGCGTCGACACGCTGAGCGACGGCGCCCACTGCGGCTTCTGCGGGCACGCGTGTACCAACGGGCGGCGCTGCTTCGGCGGCGACTGCGAGCTCCAGCCGCCGTAGCGCGGGCGGGCGCGTGGATGCGAATTCATGCGCGGCTCGGCGGGGTTGTGTACGTTGGCGCCGTGCGGTGCGCGCGTGCGTTCGTGGTGGTCGCGGTGCTCGGGTGCGACGAGGTGGCGCCGGCGCGCGACGCGTCCTACGACGCCACCGCCGACGCGTGCGACGGGGCTTGCGCGGTGTGCGCCCCCGGCGCGCGGTCGTGCAGCGACGACGAGCGCGCCGTGCTGCGCTGCCGCGACGACGGCCTCGCGCGCGAAGTCGCAGGCACCTGCTCCGCGGGGACGCGCTGCGCCGCAGGAGCGTGTGTGAGCCCTTGCGCGTGGGCCGCGGCGACGCACAGCTACCTCGGGTGCGACTTTCACGCGGTGGGCACGCTCAACAGCGGCCTCGGGCGCTACTACGCGGGGGCCTCTCGCGAAGATTTTCCCTTCGTGGTCACGGTCACCAACCCGTGGGCCACGGAGGTGACCGTCACCCTCGACGGGGGCGGGCTCGCGGCGCCGCGCGCGGTCACCGTCGAGGCCCGCAGCGCGCGCACGGTGAGCCTCCCGTGGGTGCGCACGCTCTCCGAGGGGGGCGACCCCGAGCGCCCTCGCTCGGCGCGTGTGGAGCGGGGCGCGGTGCACCTCCGCGCGAGCCTGCCGGTGGGCGCGTGGCAGTTCAACCCCGAGGGCTTCGTGAGCACGCTGTCGTGCGGCGACGCGCGGTGCTTCTCGTACACCAACGACGCCTCGCTGCTCCTCCCCACGGCCTCACTGAGCATGCGCTACGTGGCGGTCACGCGGCCCACGGTGCGCCTGCGCGCGCAGGGGCAGACGCAGTGGAGGCGCGCCTCGGGCTTCGTCGCCATCGCGGCCACCGCCGAGGGCTTCACCGACGTCACCGTGCGCCTCCGCGGGCGCACCGAGGCCGGCGAGTCGCTCGCCGCGGGAGCGCCCGGTGAGACCCTCCGCGCGCGCCTCGCGCAGGGCGAGGTGTGGCAGCTCGTGTCCGACGCGTCGGGCACCTGCGCCACCCCGGAGCCCGACACGGTGCGCGGCGACGTGTTCTGCCGCCCCGTGGCCGCCGAAGACCTCACGGGCACCGCGGTCGAGAGCAGCGCGCCCGTGGCCGTGTTCGCGGGGCACGACTGCGCGCTCGTCCCGTACGACCGCTTCGCGTGCGACCACCTCGAGGAGCAGATGCTCCCCGTCGAGAGCCTCGGGCGTCGCTACGTGGTGGCGCGCACGCCGCCGTGGTTCGCCGAGCCCGACGTGCTGCGCGTCGTGGCCACCCACAGCGACACCCGCGTGATCTTCGAACCCGCGCGCGCGCACGACCCCGTAACCCTCGCCGACGTGGGTGATTTCGTGGAGTTCGAGCAGCGCGAGAGCGTCGCGGTCACGGGCACCGAGGCCCTCCTCGTGGCGCAGTTTCTCGTCGGCGGATCGTACGACCGCGCCCGCTCCGACGAGGGCCGCGGCGACCCCGACATGGTGCTCGCTCCGCCCATCGAGCAGACGCGCAGCGCCTACGATTTCGTGGCCGCGACGGGCTTTCCCACCAACACCGCGATCGTCACGGTGCCCACGGGTGAGGGCCTCGTGCTCGATGGCGCGCGCGTCACCACGGCGCCGTACGACCGCGTGGCGGGCTACGACGTGCTGCACCTCGCGGTGAGCGAAGGGGCGCACCACATCGAGAGCGCGCGGGCGGGCGTGCGCTTCGGGCTCATCGTGTCGGGCCTCGCCCCGTCGACCTCGTACACCTACGCCGCGGGGCTCGACCTCGCGCCCATCAGCACACCACAATGAGAGCCTCCCTCGCGTGCGCGCTCTTCGTGATGGCCTGCGACGCGCCGCAGGTGGCCTTCAACGACGCGGGCTTCGAAGTGTTCGACGCCGCCGACGCGCCCCGCGTCGCCACCGGCAACGCCTGCGGAACCAACGACCAGGGAGAGCCCATCGGTGGCTGCTCGGCAGGCCAGTTCTGCATCTCGCCCGACGAGGGGTTTCCCAACGGATACTGCGCGCCCGACTGCCGCGCCGCGCCCTGCGCCGAGGGGGACGTGTGCTTCCCCTCGTCGGCACAGCACCACTACTGCCTGCGCGGATGCGAACGCGACGGCGACTGCCGCCAGCGCGAGGGCTACGTGTGCCGCGCGTGGCGTCCGGGGGCGCGGCCCGCGTGCGTTCCCAACGAGGAGCCCGTCGGGCGCCGCGACGATGGCCGCGCGTGCTTCGCGACGGAGGGTGATGGCGGTGTGGGGCCCTTTCTCGCGCCCCTTCCTGCAGGTCGTTTCGCGCGTGCGGTGTCGCTCACGCGGGGGCGCTTCGAAGCGATGGGCGAGGCCGAGGTGTCGCTCGCCGTCGACGCGACGGGCAACGCGGTGGTGGCCTTCATGGGCGTCGACAACCGCGGGCTCTACTGGCGCGGCGGCGTGGCGCGCGTCGCACCCGACGGGGCCGTCGGACTGGTGACGGCGCTCCGCGACTTCGACTACCCCGACACGCTCGCGCCCGGCGTGGTGTTCGATCGCGCGGGGCGCTTGCACCTCGTATACGTGGCCAACCACGAAGACCGCCCGGGCAACTTTCTTCGCCACGCGGTGAGCCTCGACGGGGGCGCCACCTTCGACCGCGCGCGCTCGGCCTTCGCCGACGTGGTGTGCGGGCTCAACTGCGCGAGCCCCGTGATCGCCGCGGGGCCCGACGGCGACGGCGACGCGGTGTACGTGGCCGCCATCGCGGGCCAACGCGACGGAACAGGCGCCCTCCAGGT
>CANMAT010000020.1 GCA_947494865.1 Deltaproteobacteria bacterium | reverse complement strand
CGGTGCAGTACGGCATTCTCTTTCCGATGTCGGGCCTCGGCCCCCGGGCCGACGAGCGCACCTCGTCGGGCGCCTTCGGGGCCTTCTCGTTCAGCAACGCCCAGACCCTGCGCGGCGTGCTGGGCGTGATGTTCTGACCGCCCGCTCTTACCGCACGTAGATCGCGCTCGAGCGCACGCGGAACGGCACCTCGACGCGCCCGTCGCGCACCGTCACCGACGCGCCGCCGAGGGCGTCGCGCAGCACGGTGCCGTCGGCCACGCTGAGCTCCGCGGGCACGCGCACGCTCACCGTACGCGCCGTGCCTCCGCGGTTGAGGGCGACGAGCGCCACATCGTCGCCGACGCCCCGCGCGTACACGTACCCGTCGCCGTCGGTGTGCAGCGAGCGCCGCGCGCCGCGGCGGAGCCCCGCGTGCGTAGAGCGCAGCACCCCGAGGGCCTGTACGTGCGCGAGCAGGCGCGACTCGCGCGCGTTGAGGTCGGCGCCGAAGCGCATCATGCGACGGTTGTCGGGGTCGGCCGCGCCGGGGAGGCCCACCTCGTCGCCGTAGTAGATCAACGGCACGCCGCGCTGCGTGAGGGTGAACGTCCACGCGAGGGCCATGCGCTCGTAGGGCTCGTCGCGGTCGGGCGGCGGCGGCGGCGCGTTGAATCCGAGCTCGCGCGAGTCGCCCACGATCTGCCCCGCGGCCTCGGACATGAACCGCGTCACGTCGTGGTTGCCGAGGAACGGCGACATGGGCGCGTCGCCGAAGGCGCGCTCGCTCGTCTGCACGGCGTTCTCGAGGTCGCCCATGGTGCCGGCGTTCTGCGCGAAGGCGCCGCGGATGTACCAGAACAGCGGGAAGTCGAACTGCGCGTGGAGCGCCCCGCGGCCCACGTAGCGCCGCACGAGGTCGTGGCCGTCGGCGCCGGTGAAGGTCTCGCCCACGGAGTACGCCCGCGCGTTGCCCGTCTCGTAGCGGTCGAGCAGGGCGCGGAGGTTCGTGGTCGAGAGGTAGTTCATGTGCTTCACCGCGTCGACGCGGAAGCCGTCGGCGTCGGTGTCGGTGAGCCACCACCACGCGTCGGCGAGCATCGCGTCGGCCACGCGCATGTTCGACCAGTTTACGTCGGGCAGGTAGTTGGTGAACCAGCAGTCGACGGGGCGGTCGTCCCACGAGCACATGGGGCCGCCGCACACGCAGGCCCCGTCGCCGTTGAACCACCCGTCGCGCTGATGGTCACGGTAGTACGGGTGCTCGCTGTGGAGCTGGTTGTGCACCAGGTCGTAGAGCACGCGAATGCCGTGGCGGTGGGCCTCGGCGTTGAGCGCGCGCAGCGCGTCGAGGGAGCCCCAGTGCGAGTCCGTCTGCCTCCCCTGGTTCACCCAATACCCGTGGTATCCCGAGTAGTTGCGCCCGTCGCTGCCGCGCCCCGCCGCGTGCGTGTTGCTGTTCACCGGCGAGAGCCACAGGGCCTTCACGCCGAGGCGGTCGAAGTACCCGTCGCGCAGCGCGGCGGTGACGCCCGCGAAGTCGCCGCCGCTCCAGTCGGCGATGGGGGCGATGCCGCCCACGCGGCCGTCGTTGGTGGGGTCGCCGTTGCGGAAGCGGTCGGTGAAGACGAAGTACACCGGCCCGTCGCCCCACTGGTAGGGCTCGCGCTCGACCCACATGGGCACGAAGAGCTCTTCTGCGCGGCGCCCTCCTGCGGAGGCCACGTTGATGCGCAGCGAGTACTTGGTGGCCGCGAGGCCGCGCGCGCGAACGCGCAGCTGGGAGGTCGCGCGGTCGAAGGTGACGGCGCCCGCGGGGAGCGCCGCGGGGCTCATGGTGACGCGCACCGAGGCCGGGTCGGCGCCGCGCCGCTCGGCGCCGTCGACGTACTGCACGTCGAGCTCGAGCACACCCTCGCCCGTGGCGCTCGCGCGCAGCACGCGCAGCGTCGGGAGGTTGCAGTCGCTCACGGTCACGCGCGAGTTCTCGGTGCCGCTCACGTAGGTGCGCGCGAGGGCGGCGGGGTCGAGCGTCCACTCGCTGCCGTCGATGACGAACTTGTAGCCGTAGTCGCCCGGCGCGAGGTTGACCTCGGCGCGGAACACACCGCCCCCCGCGTCGGCCATCGGCGTGGCCGTGGGCGAGAATCCGTTCCACTCGCCGGCGACGGCCACGGCGCGCGCGGGGCGCCCGAGGTTGAGCGAGAACGTCGTGGCGCAGGTGCGCGCCTCGGCGTCGCCCACGGCGGCGTCCGAGGCCGTCGCGGGCGTGTCGTCGGAGCACCCGAAGAGCGTGAGGCACACTGCACCGATACGAAGCGCGCGCGTCATGGGCCGCGACTCTATCGCGCCTCGCGGCGCGGAGGAATCACCGCCGCGGCGGCAGCGCGGGCGCGACGAGCGATTCGAGCTGACCTTCGGAGTACACCGCCTCGATGCGCCGCACGATGACCCCGGCGCGGTTGATGAAGTACAGCGTGGGCACGTGCTCGATGGGCCCGAGCGCGCTCGCCCCGCTGCGCACCTCGTCGCTGGCGCGGGCGAGCACCACGCGCTCGAGGCCCGCCACGTCGCGGTACGCGTCGAGGAGGGTGCGCAGCGTGGGGGGGTCGCCCGCGTCGCCCGCGACGGCCACCACGGCGAGCCCGTCGGGGTGCCTCCGCGCGACGCGCTCGAGGTTGCGAACCATCGCCTGGCTCGCGAGGTTGTCGGTGCTGAAGGCCACCACGAGCAGCGCGAGGCCGCGGTAGTCGGCGAGGTCGACGTGGGCGCCCGCGGCGGTCTCGAGCACGAGGCGCACGGGCTCTTGCGAGGGCGGCGCGGCGAACTCGTCGGGCGCCGACGGGTCTTGGAGCGCGGGGCGCGACGCGGTGTAGCAGCCCGCGCAGAGCGCCAGCGCGCACGCGAGCCCGCGGGGGCTACTCGCCCTTGTCGCCGGCGCCGGTGAAGCGGTCATCGTCATCGCGGAACAAGACGTTGAACGTCGTGAGGGTGCCGTAACATCCCGTGATGTACTGCTGGAGCGTCACCTTCTCGTCGTCGGTGAGCTTCGAGCCGTTGAGCTTCTGCTCGAGCACGCGCAGCTTGTCGCGCAGCATCACGATCTTGTGAAAGAAGCCCTCGATGGGGATCTTCTTGTCTTGCAAGCCCTGCTTGCCCGCCCGAAGAATGAGCTCGCCGCCGCGGTAGCGGTCGGCGATGGGGGCGGCGCCCAGGGCGAGCTCCTCCTGGAGCACCTCGCGGAGCACCTTGCGAAACGTGGCTTCGTCCATGTCGACCTCGATCTCGATGGGGGCGCGCGGCGGCGCCGTCGGGGCAGCGGGCCGGGCCGCGGCGCGCTTCGCCGCGGGCGCCTGCACGAAAGATTTGAGGGCCCCGCGGGCGACGTAGTCGCCGCACGTCGACGTCTCGGGGCGCACCGGAGGATACTGCCCGCTGGTGCAGTCGCCCACCGTCACACCCTTCGTCGGGTCGGGCCGCGCGGACTGAAAGTACGCGCACGCCCCGCAGCGGCCCGCGAGCGGTTCGTCCATCACGCGCGCGAAGGTAGTTCGAGCGCGGCCCCCGCGTCGAGCGCAGAGGCACTCACCGCGCGTCGATCCCCACCTCGCGGCGAAATTCGCGGCACTGCCAGCTGCCCCGCTCGAACTCCTCGCAGGTCGTGCCGCGGAGATCGTAGATCTGACACGCGTTGGGCGACGCGCCGGTGCCCAGGTGCACGCACGCTCCCCCGGGGCGCGTCGCGAAGGCGACGAGGCCGAAGTGCCCCGGCTGCACCGCGTCGGCGACGTCGTCGCGGCCCATGCGCCGCCACCGCACGAGGTCTTCTTCGGGGATCAAGATCCGGCCGTCGTGGCCGGTGCGACAGCACGCGCCGCAGGTGAGGCAGTCGAGGTCTTCGTCGGTCACAGAGCCCGTGAGACTCACCGACGGGCGCCGCCGCGGTCAACCGCATTGGCCGTTCACGGCCGCGCCAGGGTGACGTAGACTGCTTTTCCATGCAGACATCGATCGAAGCGGAGATTCACTCGACGGCAGACCTATGTGCGCTCGCCGCCTGCGCCGACGAGAGGGTGTGCGCCTGGGCGATTCGTTGCCTCTCCAGGGGCTCGCACGGCGACGTGTCCGACGTGATGCGCGCGGGCCTCTCGCACCCGTCGCCGCTCGTGCGCAGGGCCGCGCTCGACGGCCTCGAGGGCGCCCCCCTCGACGCCGACGACCTCGCGGCGCTGCGCGCGGCGCCGCCCGACGCGCAGGGCCGCGCCGACGAGGCCGCGCGGCTTTGGGTGATGCACGGCGACGAGGCCGCCACGGCCGACGCGCTCGCGCGCCTGGGGCGCGGCGACGGCCTGAGCGACGGGCTCGTCGACGCGCTCGAGGCGACGGTGCCCGACGCGATGCGCGCTGCGCTCCGCGGTGCCCCGGCCCACCACGGCAGGGCAGACCTCTTCGCGCGCGTGGCCACCGCCGACGACCTCCCGTGGTTCTTCGACGAGGGCGCTCCCGCCGAGGCGCGGGCCGCGCGGCGCGCGGCGGTGGCGAGGCTCGCGTGGGTCGACGGGCTCGTGGGCGACGGGTACTCCAACCGCGACTGGTCGCAAGCCCTCGACGCGCTGCGGGCCCTCGACGACGACGCGTGGGAGCACCCCGACGCCGCGCACCTCGCCCTGCGCCGCGTGGCGCGCGGGTACCTCTCCCTCGACCCGTGGAAGAAGGCCCTCTCGGCCGTTCGATCGCGCCAGTGGTGGCACGCGATCGAGGAGGCCGGGCTCGTGTGGGCGCGCCTCTCGCCGGGCCCGCAGGCGCCCTCGTCGCCGCGCTTCGCCGAGGCCTTCGCGGCCGTGTCGCAGGTGCGCGCCCCCGACCAGCACGACGCGCACCTCGCGCTGAGCCTCTGCCTCGGCGCCGTGCGCCGGGCCCTCGTCGGGCGCATCGACACCGCCGCGTGCGCGCCCGAGCGCCTCGTGCGGTGGACGAGCCTCCACGGCAGCGCCGCGCTGCAACCCCTGCTCGACCGCTGGAGCGCGTCGCCCCCCGGCGGGGCCCCGCGCGCCGACATCGCCCGCGCCCTCACGGCGGCGCTTCGCAGCGGCGACGAGCCCGCCCGCGCCCTCGCGGCGATGCTCTTCTCGCAGCTCTCCGACGCGCCCCTCGAGGCCGAGGCGGCCCTCGCGATGCGCCCGCCGGGGAACCTCGACGGATACGCCTCGCTCGCGATGTTCAACGCCCGCCCCGCGCTGCTGCGCGCGTGCGCCGAGGAGGCCCTGCGCGCCGACGGCCACGCGCTGCGCGACGCGATGCTCCGCGCGCTGGCCACCACCACGAAGCGCTGGGCCGCCGACCTCGTGCTCGCGCGCCTCCCCGCGCTCGCGAGCGACCGCGCGGCGTACCCCCTCGCGCTGCGAGCCCTCACGTTCGGCGGAGACCCGCGCGCCCTCGACGCGATCGCCGCGACGGCGCCGCGCCCTCCCCCGAGCGAGGCTGTCAAGGCCGTGCAATTTCTGATGGCTCTGGGCGCGAGCCACGCCGAGGTCGCGCCCGCGGGCGACGGTCCCGCCGCGCTGCGCCTCACGGACGAAGGCCCCCTCGCGGTGCGGCTCCGGTGCGGCCCCTGCGGCGCCCTCGCGACGCACGTCGTCGGTGCCGCGCGCGTGCACCCCGACCTCGACGCGTGCGCCCGCGACGGGTGGGACGGCGTGGTCTTCGCGCGCGTGGTCACCTGCGGCGCGTGCGGCGCCGAAGACGACTACACCCTGGGCCCCGCCCAGCGCTTCGCGATCGTGGAGGCGCTCGCGGTCGCGGCCGAGGGCTCGCCCGTGTCGCGAGGCGTAGTTGATGGTCCCGACGGCAAGCCCGCCCGACGCCGCGGCGCGCTGCTCGCGCAGCTCCGCGCCGACGCCGACGCGCGGCCCGACGACGGCGTCGCCTGGGAGCGCCTCGGCGACGCCCTGCGCGACGCGGCGCGCCTCGACGACGCCGTGGTCGCGTGGCGGCGATCGATGCAAGCGTCGCCCGACAACGTGAGCGTCGTGCTCGGGTACTACCAGGCCCTCGTCGACGCGGGCGACGCAGACGGCGCCGACGCGCTCGTCGATGTCGTCCTCCAGCGCTGGCCCCGCGGGCGCGCGGCCCTCGACGACGCCGCGGCGCAGGCGGTCGACCTCGAGGCCGAGTTCGATCGCTGGCTCGCGCGGCGCGGCGCCCCGCTCACGCTCGCGTGCGATTTCGCGCCCGTCGACGGGCTCGTAGCCCCGCCCGCCATCGCGCTCGCGATCCCCCTGCACCGGCCGCGACGGCGCGCCGACGCGAAGGTGCTCCTCCTCGACCCCAGGCTCGCCGCGGTGCGCCTCACGCGCGACGAGCCCGCCGAGCCCACCGCCCTCGAGGCGCTGCTCGAGAAGAACCCCTTCGCCTTCGTCACACAGCCCGTCCCGAGGCCCGCGGACGAGCGCCGCGCAGGCCGCAACGACCCGTGCCCCTGCGGCAGCGGCAAAAAGTACAAGAAGTGCCACGGCGCGTGAGGCGCCGACGATGCGGCGAAGCGCTTCATTGACGCTGCTGTGACGGGTTGCGTATAGTGCAAGGGGCGCACGTGGCACGATTCAGGCTGCGATTTCTACTGCAAGAGTTCGATCTCGTCCCCGGCGAGACGGTGATCGGGCGTAGCCCTGAGTGCCACATCACCATCGACGATCCGCTGCTCTCCCGGGCGCACGCGAAGATCATGGTGGGCAACGGGGCCGCCACGCTGCACGACCTCGGGAGCCGCAACGGCTCGCGCGTCAACGGCAAGCTCCTCGTCGAGGCCGTGGTGCTCAACGACGGCGACCGCATTCGCCTCGGCACGCAAGAGCTGGTGTTCTTCGGCGTGCGCTCCGACCCCCGCGCGGTCAAGGCCACGGGGGCCATGCGGCTCTGCCAGCACTGCACCACGCCCTTCCCCGAGGGGCCGCCGGCGTGCCCACACTGCGGCAAGTCGGTGCGCCCCGACGAGGACACCATGTCGGGCGTCTCGGCCATGCCGATGCGCCAGGCGTGGATCCTCCAGATGCTCAACGACATGCTCGATCGCGTGCTCCGCGCGGGCCGCGCGGCCGAGGCCGAGAAGCTCCTCTACCGCGCCGCCGAAGAGATCGAGAACCGCCTCGCCTCGGGCGACACCGACGCGACCCAGTTCGTGCGCACCGCCGACCTCGGCCTGCAGCACGGTCTCCAGCAGCGCGACCCGCGGTGGGCCCTGTGGGTCATCGACGCCCACCGCCGCGCGGGGCGCGCGCTCGCGTCGACCACCGTCGAGGGCCTCTACGCCGTGCTCGACCTCGACGGCGTGCAAACCTCGGCGGGCGAGTACATCGACGCCTTGCGCGGCGCCGGCCCCCTCGACGAGCAGACCCTTCGCTTGCAGCGCCTCCTCGAGTCGGTCCCCTCCACTCGCAAGTAAAGCAGACACGAGCGTGCCGCGATTTCGGCTCCGCCATCACAACACCTACTTCGAACTCCCGCAGGGCGAGTTCGTCGTCGGTCGCGCGCTCGGGTCGCACCTCATGCTCGACGACCCGCGCGTCTCGCGGCGCCACACGCGCTTCTTCGTCGAGGCGCAGCGGGTCACCGTCGAAGACCTGCGAAGCCGCAACGGCACCCTCGTCAACGGCGTGCTGCTCAAGGCCCCGCAGGTGCTCGCCGATCAAGACGTGGTCACCGTGGGCTCGCAGGAGCTTCGTATGGTGGTCGTGCGCGACGTCAGCGACCACCTCGTGAGCAGCGCCCACGCGCCCACGGTACCCGACCTGTCCGACGCCTCCCCGCCCGAAGACCTCACCCAGGTCGACGGCCCGTCGTGGCACCTCACCTTGTTCGACAAGGCGTTGCACGTGCGCAAGTACGACGAGGCCGAGGGGCACCTCAAGCGCCTCTTCGCCTCGCTCTCGAGCGGCACCGCCGCGCTCCGCTCGCGGGCGCCCATGCTGCTCGAGCACGTCGCGCGCTCGGTGCTCGCATACGCGGCCGCCACGGGCCGCAGCGCCGCCATCGACCAGGTGTTCACCCTCTACCAGCGCAGCGGGCTGGTGATGTACGCGCCCCTCCTCGACGAGGTGCACACCCTCGCGCAGCGCCTCAGGCACCCCCTCTCGCCGCAGCTTCGGGCCTACGTCGAGTGGCTCCGCAGCGAGGCCGAGCGCCTCGGGCCGCCCGAGCGCTTCGCCCTGCAACGCGCCGAGGCGCTCATGCGCACGGTGCACGGCCACACGGCCTGAACGGCGAACGCCCCGCGGTGTGAGGGCTCACACAGCGAGGCGTTGCGTTCGACGAAGAGGCGAGCGCGACGGGTCAGTTCACGCCGGCGCGCGAGAGCGCTTCGCCGAGGGCGTGGTGGTCGTTCTGGAGGGTGTCGACAGACGTGCGGAGGCGCGTGAGGCGACCCACGTAGTCGGACCACGGGCGACCCAGGTTGCTCACCACGCTGGCAGCTGCGCCGCCCGGCGAGACAGGGATGCCCACGGTGCCGATGGTGGTCGCCGCCGCGATGTCGCCGGCGGTGTACCAGTTGCGATGCGGCGCGCCCGTGACGCCCGGACCGACCGTGACAGTGAAGCCCGTCGGGTCGGGCGCACCAGGAACCACCAGCGTGCCCACCACGGGGGGAGAGTCGCCGCGGCCGGGGTTGAACACCACCGCGAGGTGCTGAAACTCGCCGCGGAGGCGCTGCGCCTCGGTGAGCGAGTTGCGAATGACCACCAGGTTGGGGCCCTGCGTGAGCGCCTGGTGACGCTGCATGTCGCGCCAGGTCTGCTCGAGCTCGATCTGCACCTTCATGAGCTTGGTGACCAGGTCGGGGCGCAGGCGACCCACGCGACCCGCGTACACGTCGGGCGTGAGGGGCGGATCGGGAGACTGCGTGGCGAACCACGTGACGAGCGAGTCGTCGAGCGTGGCCTGCGCCGGGGCCTGCGCGGGGGCCTGCCCCTCCTCGCCGCCCGCGGCGATGCCCGCGGCCGTGGCCGCGCGGTCGATCTTGTCTTTGAGCATCGTGACGGTGGAGCCCGTCGCGTCGACGGCGCGGCGGATCTCGGCGATCGCCCCGCGGGTCTTGTCGGCTTCGTCCTTCGAGCTCTTGAAGTCGCCGATGAGGTAGCCCGCCACGAGCGACACAGCGCCCACCGCCACTGCGGTGAAGACGGCGCCGGTGTTCTTGCGGCCCACCTCGGCGTCGCTCACGAGCTTGTCGTCGATGACGAGGCGAACCTCCTGGGCCGCGGGCGAGGCCGCCGCCGAGAAGGGATCTGCTGCGATGGCGGCCATGCGGGCCTGCTCGGCCGCGGCGCGGGCCTGCTCGACCACGCGGGCATCGGCGGCGCGGGCCTCGGCCGCAGCGCGCGCCTCGGCCGCGGCCTTGTCGGCCATCTGCTGGCGAATGAAGTCGGGCACCGCGATGTCGTCGCCGCCGCCGAAGCCGCCGCCCACCGAGGGGGACGAGCTCGGGCCCGCGTCGACGCTCACCGGCGGGCCCACCACCGGCTGACCGATGTCACCGAACGACGGCGGAGCGACGGCGGGTTCCGAAGACGCGGCGGCGGGGGCGTTCGCCATCGTTCCTTTGAGACGAGCCTTCAGGTCCGGCTTCTTCTTCTCCTCGGCCATCGGGGATCATGCTCCTTGCGAGACGTGCGGCGCTGTGGCGCTATGGGGGTGCTGATGTCGCGATTCGCTGTCTGCAAAGGCAGATGCGCTTCGCGCGGCGAGCGCGACGTTATCGTCGCATTCTTCGCAGTGTCAAGGTAAACGTCGCCCCCGTGAGCGCTGCGAACCACCCACGCCGAAGGCTCTCTCTCGCGGTGCTCGCGCTCGCCTGGGCGTGCGTGCAACCGCCGCCCGACGTGGCCGCGTTCGACCCCTTGCGCGACGAAGACACGCGCGTCGTACGGCTCCTCGCCGAGGTCGACCGCGACTCCGAGCGCGACCCCGTCGCGGCCGCGCGCACCCTCCGCGAGCTGGTGCTCCCGGTGGCCCGCGCCAACGCCGCCGCGTGCTCGGCCATCCGCCCGCAGCACCCGCGCGCCCGCGCCCTCGGGTCCGACCTCTGCGGCCTCCTCGACGAGCGCGTCACGCGCCTCGGCCGCTACGCCGACGCCCTCGCCGCGCGCGACACCGCGGCCCTCCTCCGCGAGACGCGCGCCCAGCGAGAGATGGAAGAAGACCTCGGCCGCCTCGAGCCCCGCTTCGCCGCCGCCGAGCGCATGCCCGCCACGCGCGGCTGCAGCCGCTCGCCGTAGGCACTTGTCGCGCGGTGCGACTTCGACCATCGTGCGCGCCGTGGTCGAGCCGCTGCTCTCCGTGCGCAACCTGGTCACCGAGTTTCGCACCGACGCGGGCCTGCTGCGCGCCGTCGACGACGTGTCGTTCGACATCGCGCCGGGCGGCACCCTCGCGGTCGTGGGCGAGTCGGGCTGCGGCAAGAGCGTCACCTCGCTGTCGATCCTGCGGCTCATCCTCGCGCCGGGCCGCATCGCGTCGGGGCAGATCGTCTTCGAAGGTCAAGACCTTCTCACCCTCTCCGAGCCCGCCATGCGCAAGGTGCGAGGCGCCCGCATCGCGATGATCTTTCAAGAGCCCATGAGCTCGCTCAACCCCGTGTACACGGTGGGCGACCAGATCATCGAGAGCATCGTGCTCCACCAGCGCCGCTCCAAGCGCGACGCGTGGGCGCGCGCCGTCGAGCTCCTCGGCCTCGTGGGCATCCCCTCGCCCGAAGAGCGCGCGCGGGCCTATCCGCACCAGCTCTCTGGGGGCATGCGTCAGCGCGTGATGATCGCCATGGCCCTCGCGTGCGACCCGAAGCTCCTCATCGCCGACGAGCCCACCACGGCCCTCGACGTCACCATTCAAGCGCAGATCCTCGAGCTCCTCGCCGAGCTGCGCGCGAAGCTCGGCATGGCCGTGATGCTCATCACCCACGACCTCGGCCTCGTGGCCGATTTCGCCGAGCGCGTCGTGGTCATGTACGCGGGGCGTGTGGTCGAGCGCGCCGCCGTGCGCGACCTCTTCCGCGCGCCGCAGCACCCGTACACGCGCGGGCTCCTGCGCTCGGTGCCCAGCTACGGCGACAACGCGAAGGCGCGGCGATTGCCCACCATTCCGGGCGTCGTGCCCGACCTGCGCGCGCTGCCCGCCGGGTGCCGCTTCCGCGACCGCTGCGGCGACGCCTTCGAGCCCTGCGCCGTCGAACCCTCGCTGCGCGCGCTCCCCAACGACCGCCTCGTGCGATGCCACCGCGAGAGCGCCCCGTGAGCGATCCGAAGCCCCTCCTCGAGACGCGCGACCTGCGCACCTGGTTCGACGTGCAACGCGGCCTCTTCGGCAAGCGCGCCACGGTGAAGGCCGTCGACGGCGTGTCGATCACCGTGGCCCCCGGCGAGACCCTCGGCCTCGTGGGCGAGTCGGGCTGCGGCAAGAGCACCCTCGGCCGCACGGTGCTCCGGCTCATCGACCCCACGCGCGGCACCATCGCCTTCGACGGCGTCGACATCACCGCGCAGTCACAGTCTTCGCTGCGCCCGATGCGCCGCAAGATGCAGATGATCTTTCAAGACCCCTACGCCTCCCTCGACCCGCGCATGCGCGTGCGAGACATCGTGGGCGAGGCGCTCGACATTCACGGCCTCGCGTCGTCGCCGAGCGAGCGCGAGGCGAAGGTCGAGGACCTCCTCGTGCGCGTGGGGCTGCGGCCCGACCAGGCGCCGCGGTACCCGCACGAGTTCTCCGGGGGCCAGCGGCAACGCGTGGGCATCGCGCGGGCGCTCGCCGTCGAGCCGCGCTTCATCGTCGCCGACGAGCCCATCAGCGCCCTCGATGTCTCCATTCAGGCGCAGATCGTCAACCTCTTGAAAGACCTTCAAGAAGAGCTCGGGCTCGCCTACCTATTCGTCGCCCACGACCTCACGGTGGTCGAGTACGTGTCGCACCGCGTGGCGGTGATGTACCTCGGCAAGGTGGTCGAGACGGCGCCCTCACCGTCGCTCTACGGCGACGCGAAGCACCCGTACACCAAGGCCCTCTTGAGCGCCGCGCCGACGCCCGACCCCGAGAAGAAGCGCACGCGCATCGTGCTCCAGGGCGACGTGCCGAGCCCCATCAATCCTCCGTCGGGCTGCGCGTTTCACCCGCGCTGCCCCATCGCGAAGAAGGGCCTCTGCGACGTCGAGGCGCCTGCGCTTCGCGAGCTTCGCCCGAAGCACCACGTCGCCTGCCACCTCGCCGAGTAGCGCCCTCCTTCAAGGCGTCATTGCCCCGCGCAGCCGCTCGAGCTCACGGCGCCGCGGCCCTTCGCCCATCGTGCGAATGGCCCGATCGAGCTCCTCGGCGGCCTGTGTTGGTGCGCCCAGCATCGCGAGCGTCTCGGCCATGCGAACGTGCAGCTCCGGCGCGACCTCGCCCGTCTAGCGCGCCACCGCGAGGGCCTCGGTGTAGCGCGCGAGGGCGCGCTGTCCGTCGCGCCGCCGCGCCGCGAGGTCGCCCAGCTTCACCAGCGCGCGAAAGCGCTCGGTCACGGGCGGCGCGAGCTCGAGCACCGCGGTGAGGTCTTGCTCGGCGCCGCCGGGGTCGCGGCTCGCACGACGCAACGCAGCCCGCGTCAGATACAACCTCGCGAGCAGCGCGCGCGGTGTGGGGTCGCGCGGGTCGAAGCCCACCGCGAGCTCGCCCTCGCGCAGGGCGCGCGCCACGTCGCCCTGACGGTCGGCGAGCACCATCGCGCGCGTGTGCGTAATGGCCTCGCGCCGCGCCTCGCTCTCGTCGAGCAGACGCAACCACGTGCCTCCCGGTGAAACGTCGGCCACGAGGCCCGCGAGCGGAAGATCGTCGACGCGCGCCAGCAGCGAGAACACGTCGGCGGTAGCGTCGCGGTACAGCAGCGACGGCGCGCGAAACTCGAGCGTGAGGTCGGACGCGCGCAGGACGGGAGAGCCCCGCCCGATGGCCTCGACGCCGCGCGCGCCCGCGACGAAGCGGGCGATGAGCGCGGCGTGGTCGGTGATGTTCGCGCCCGCGAGCATGCGCGCCACGGTGGGGTCGTCGACGCGGCGAAGAAAGCCGTCGAGGTCGAGCGCGCCGTCGCGCAACCCCACGAGGAGGTAATCTTGCCCCGGGGTAATTTCGACGAGCGTCGCGCGGGGAAACACCTCGCGAAACGTCGCCACGATGGAGCCCACCACCTCGGCGCTGGTGCTGTACGCGTGAAACCACGCGCCGAACGCGCCGCCCGGCCGTAGGCGCGCGCGCGCCGCTTCGAAGGCCTCGCGCGTGAAGAGGTCGCTCATGCCCGCGACCCACGGGTTCGACGGCTCGCTCACGATGGCGTCGAAGGTGCGCGAGGTGCCGCGAAGAAACTGCGCCGCGTCGGCCTTCACCACGCGCACCCGCGCGTCGTCGAGCACGTGGTGGTTGGCGCGCGCGAAGTCGCTGCGCGCCGCGTCGACGACGGAGCCCACGAGCTCGGCCACGAGCACCGAGCGCACGCCCGGCACCGAGCGCGCAGCGTCGGCGGTCATGCCGCTGCCGAGGCCCACCACGAGCACGTCGCCCACGCTGCGCCCCATCGCCACGGGGAGCACGCCCACCACCGTCTGCGTGGTCGCGTCGCCGAGGCTCGTCGCGTCCACCTTGCCGTTGATCTGCAACAGCACGTTGCCCTCGTCGTCGCGCCGCACGGCCACGGTGGCCTCGGCGTCGTCGCGCCGCCACGCGAGGCGACCGAGCTCTACGTCGCGCGAACCCGCGTACAGAAAGGGTCCGCGGAGCATGTCCGCCGGGTCCGCCGCGCGCCGCTGCGCCACCATGAGCCCGCACAGCGCAGCGGCTCCCACGAAGGCGAGCGGGCGCGAGCGCACCATGGCCACGGCTGCGACAAGCGCGAGGCCCACCGCGAGCGCGGCCGAGTCGAGGCCGAGCGCGGGCATCACCGCGAAGGTGGTCGCGAGCGCGCCGAGCACGTTGCCCATGGCCATGGCGCCGAGCGCGCGCCCGTTGGCCTCGCCGTCGTGCGAGGTCATCGCGTCGCCCGCGAGCGCCCGCGCCGCGAAGGCCATCGCCGCACCCACACAGGCCACCACGGGGAGCGCGGCCGCCACGAGCGCGCCGTACGCCGAGAGCCATAGCACCGGCTGCGAGGGTGCGCCTCCCGCGAGCAGAAGCTCTGCAAGACGGGGCATCCCCGAGAGCATCGG
>CANMAT010000019.1 GCA_947494865.1 Deltaproteobacteria bacterium | reverse complement strand
CCGGCGCGTCGGGAACGCAGCCTCTCTCGCTGCGTGGTGGTCGATGATGCCGAGACGTGGAGGTGGCTCGTGCGTTTGCGAATGAAGTACTTCGACGACTGGTCCGCAGGAGACACGTCGTCGGGCTACCTACGTCGCTACGCCCCGTTCATTGCGCGCGAGATCGAACGGCAAGGAATTGTACCCGAGGTCGCGCCTACCTGACGCGTCGCGCGCCGAGCGACTTACGCGATGACCTCAAGTGCAGGCGCCTGCACTTCGCGGTGCAGGCGCGCCTGCACCCGCTCACATCTCGCCGGCCCACGCGCTGCGAAACGCCTCGCGGGCGGCGCCGACCTTGTGCGCACCGGCGCGCCCGAGGGCCACCATGAGCTTCGTCACGGCGGCCTCCGAGGTCATCGTACCCGCGCCGATGGCGCCCGCCTTCGCGGCCGCCGAGCCGCCCTCGTAGCGCGACAGATCCACCGCGCCGCGCGCGCACTGGCTCGCGATCACCACGGGGATGTCCCTTCGCGTGGCCTCTTCGATCACGGGCACCAGCGAGTTCTCGAGGTGCGGCACGTTGCCGGCGCCGAAGGCCTCGAGCACGATGCCCTTCACGTCGACGCGCAGCGCCCCGATGAGGAGCCGCGGGTCGAGGCCCGGAAACGCGCGCACCGCGAGGACGCGCGGCTCGATGCGCGGGTCGAAGGCCGTCGGCGGGCGCGGGGCGAGCACGTGCGGCGCGACCTCGACGGTGACGCCGAGCTCGGCGAGGGGCGCGCACGAGGGCGAGGCGAAGGCGTTCATGCCCCACGCGTCGAGCTTCGAAGCGCGGCACCCGCGGAGGAGCTTGGACCCGAACGCGATGCCCACCTCGGCGATGGGCATGGTGGCGAGCATGCACGCGTCGACGAGGTTGGCGCGCGCGTCGGTGCGCACCTCGACGAGCGGCCGCTGCGCGCCCGTGAGCACCACCGGGCGGTCGATGCCCGGGAGAAGAAAGGCCAGCGCGCTCGCGGTGTAGGCCATGGTGTCGGTGCCGTGCACCACCACCACGCCGTCGTACTTCGGGAGCGAGGCGTGCACGGCGGCGGCGAGCTCGACCCAGTGGTGCGGCTGCATGTTCGACGAGTCGAGGTTGAAGAGAATGCGGCTCTCGATCTCGGCCACCTTGCGCAGCACCGGGAGCTCGGCGAAGAGGTCGGAGGTGTACACGTCGGGCGCGAGGGGCGACGGGTCGCCGCCGCGCATCATGAGCGTGCCGCCCGTGTGGAGGATCAACACCCGGGGCATCGGCGCTACACCGCGTCTTCGACGGCGCGCACCGTCTCGAGGAGCGAGTGCCGGTGCGCGTACTTCATGAGCGTGCGGGCGCGCCTGTCGTCGACCATGCACACGTAGCGAATGTGATCGAGCTCGGGCGCGGGGAAGCTCGAGAGGCGGTACCGAAACATGTCGGTGAGCATCTTTTTGCCGAGGGTGTGGGGCACCGGCACAATGGGCCGCCCGAGCATCTTGATCATGCGGGTGAGGGGCACCGGGTCGGGGCCCGCCACGTTGAAGATGCCGTGCACGCCGGGCGCGAGGGCGCACTCGATGGCGCGCACCACGTCGGCCTGGTGAATCACCTGCACCATGGGGTCGAAGCCCATGAGCGTGGGCACCACCGGGAGGCGCAGGTAGTTGCTCGGCGCGTTTCTCACGCTGCCGAGAATGTGCGTGGGGCGCAGGATCACCGTCTCGGTCTTGGTGTTTCGCCAGAAGAAGCTCTGCGCGAGCATGTCGATCTCGATGAGGTCGCGAATCTCGCTGAAGTCCTGGCTGCCCAGGAGCGGCGCCTCTTCGGTGATGAACTGCGGGTTGTCGGGCCGCGGGCCGTAGATGTTGGCGCTCGAGAGCACCACCAGCTTCTCGACGCCGTACTGGGCCATGTACTCGAGCATCTTGCCGAAGCCGACCACGTTCCACGAGTGGTGGTCGCGCGTGCTCGCGCGGGGGTCGTGCATGATGCCCAGGTGCACCACCGCGCGCACGTTGCCGCCGCGAAACACGTCGCGCATCTTCTTGCGGCGCAGGTCAAACTGGTGGTGCACCACGTCGCGGGGCCGGTCGAGAAAGTCTCTTCGATCGACCCCGATGACCGGGTGCGTACGGTGGAGCACGCGGCACACCTGCTTGCCCATGCGCCCCACGATGCCCGTAATGACGATGGCCCCCTCGTCGCCCGCGGGGCGGGCGCTGCGCGGGGGCGCATCGGCGTGTGACGTCTCGCTCATGGAAACCGACGTTTGGCGCCATTGCCCCGTCGGTGTCAATCACCCGACGTCAGACGGGCGGCGGAAACGCGCGCACGAAATCGGCGAGGCAGCGCACCTCGTCGGCCTTGTTGCGCCACCCGGTGGCCTTGCGAAACACGGCGTCGTCGACCACCACGGGGTGCTTGATGTGCTGCACCGCACCGGGCGGCAACCGTGGCAAACCGAAGCGCCCGCGCATGAGCTGAAAGGCCACCTCGGGGAGCGGGAGGTTGCGCCGCCCCGTCTCGCGCACGATCACCGAGAGGGGCAGGGGCTGCGGGCCGGCGACGTTGTACACGCCGCGGATGCGCTGGTGCAGCGTGGCGCAGATGGCGTCGGCCACGTCGAGCTCGTGCATGAACTGAAACAGCGGGTCGAAGCCGAGCACCGTGGGCACGTAGCGGCCCTTCAAGAAGCTCGAGAGCGTGCCGTGCCCGGTGGGGCCGAGGGAGTACACGAGGCGCAGCACGGTGGTGGCGAGCTTCGGAAAGCGCCACAGCGACTGGCACGCGTAGAGGTCGGCGGCGACGAGGTCGGCGAGCTCGGGGAAGGTGCTCACCGCCATCGGCGGGTCGTCTTCGTGGTGGTAGAGCGCCTGGTCGGCGCCGGCGCCGTAGTAGGTGTGGCGCCCCACGAAGATCACGTGCTCGACGCCGTACTCGTTGGCGTGCTGAAACACCGCGCGCGTGCCGCCGAGGTTGATGCGATAGCGCTCCTCCGTGGCGGCCACGAGGTGCGTCACCGTGGCCATGTGAATCACCGCGTCGGGGCGGCGCTTGCGAAACAGCTCCTCGGCGGCGCGCTTGCGGATGTCGGCGGCGTGCATCTCGACGCCCGCGGGGGCGCCCTCCCACCCGCGGCGGTCGACGCCGATCACCTCGTGGCCTTCGCCCGCGAGCGTCTCGGCCACGAGGCGCGCGATGGGCGACACGATGCCCGTGATCATCACCCTCATGACAGCCCCTCGGCGGGCTCGCGCCCGAGCTCGCGCAGGCGGCCGCGGAGCATGGTGGCGATGGCGCGCTTCACCTGCTCGACGTTGGCGTTGATCACGTCGTCGTCTTCGTGGCCGGTGCCCGCGAACTCCATCGGCGCGCCGTAGTGAACCTCCATCTTCGCCGGCAGCGGGACGGGCACCAGGTACGCGGGCACGGGCACGTACGGCGCCCCCACGAGGGCGCCGAGCGCGTACGAGTTGGCGACGGTGGGGAGCGCCTCGCCGCCGCCCAGAATGGCCACGGGCACGATGGGCGTGTGCGTCTTCATCGCGAGGCGCATGAAGCCTGTACCAAACTCCACGAGCGAGTGGCGCTCCCAGTACAGCTTGGCGGTGCCGCGGGCCCCTTCGGGAAACACCATGAGCAGCCGGTCGTCGTTGAGGAGGCGCTCGGCGGTTTCGGGGAGGCCCGTGAACTGCCCCGTGCGGCTCTGCCACAGCGACGAGAAGGGCATGCGGCCCATGAACTTCTCGACCATCCCCTGCGCGAGGCGCGGTCGCTCGAGGGCCATGAAGGCCGACGTGATGAGCATCGCGCCGTCGATGGCCACGCCCCCCGAGTGGTTGCCGATGAGCATCGCGCGGCCCGTGAGGGGCACGTGCTCGGCGCCGAAGGTGTCGACGCGAAAGTACCGCCGGTAGAGCCACCCGAGCATGGCGTACATCCTCGCGAGGTGCGCCTTCGAAACGCCGTAGGGGTCGATGCCGTGGGGGTTCCACGGGATCTCGATGCGGTCTACCCGCGCGCGAATGCTGGGGTCGATGGGGAGTCTCACGCTGCGCCGATCCCTCCGAAAGCGGTTGCGTCGGCGATCGTAGCGTGGCCCTCGCGGGCGAAGATACAGCCTTGTCGATCGCGGCGCGCATCCCTGCTAGAAGGCCGTCGACGCAGTGATCTCCGACGACCTCGCGCCCGCCCTCGACATCCCCGACCGCGTGCCGTGCGCCAGCTGCAAGGTGCCCGTCGACCCGCTGCGCGCCCCGCAGGTGGCGGTCATTCACGAGCGCTATCGGTACTACTGCTCGCGCGAGTGCCGCGAGCGCGGCCGCCCCGCCCCCATGCGACCGCGGCATCACGTTCGCTCGGCGCGCCCCGCGCGGCCCTCCGTGGCGGAGACGATGTCCATGCTGGGCATCGCGCTCGCGTCGCTACCCGCGGGCGTGCTCGACGGCACGCTGCGCCCGCGCGCGGGCCTCGACGACGACGACCCGCGGCGCGCGCGCGGCCCCGACGAGCTCGTCGACCCGGTGCCCCCCGCGGTGGCGGCCTCGGCGGCGGTGTTCGCGCTCCTCTTCGGCGCGGCCGAGGCCATCCCGCTGGGGGCGCGCGTGGCGCTGCTCGCGGTGAGCTCCCTCGCGGCGCTGGGCATGGCGGGCCGCGAGGCGTGGCGCGCGCTGCGGCAGCCGGGCTTTCTCGCCCACGTGGCCGCGGTGGTGGGCGCGATGCTCCCCTTCGTCGACGCGCTGCGCTCGTCGGGCGAGCGCGTGCCGAGCTCGCTGCGCGAGGCCTCGGTGCTCGCGGCCGTGGGCCCCGTGGTGGCGTGGGCCTCGCGGGCCCGCCGCGGCGCGGGCAACGCGCGCGTCGAGGTGCTGCGCAACGCGCTCGCCCTCACGGCGCGGGTGTCGCGCAAGGAGCCTCCGCCCGAGGGTTCGTCCGACGACGGCACCGAGGCCGTCGACGCCTCGCGGCTGCGCGCGGGCGCCGAGGTGATCGTGGGCGCCGGCGCGGTGGTCCCTGTCGACGGTGTGGTGCGCGACGGTGAGGCCACGGTGCGCCTGTGGCCCGGCGCGGGAGAGCTCCGTCGGCGCGTGGTGGGCGACGCGGTGCTCGCGGGCGCCACGGTCCTCGACGGGCAGCTCCGCGTGCTCGCCACGCGCGCGGGCGAAGAGGTGGCGTGGGCGCGCCTCACGCGGCTCATGGGCGACGCTCCCACGGCGCCGCGCATCGTGAAGCTCGCGCGCACCCTCGGGCAGCGGGCGCCCTTCGGCGCGGCGGCGGTGGCCATCGCGGCGGCCGTCGCGCACGCGCTGTGGACGGGCGGCGACGGCCTCCTCGCGGCGGCGTGTGTGCTCGCGCTCGCGCCCTGCGCGCTGCTCGCCCCGGTGGTCGAGGTGCCCTTCCTCGAGGCGCTCGTGGCGGCCGCGTATCGGGGCATCGTGTTTCGCGACGCGGCCAGCGTCGAGTCGGCCGCGCGCGTGGGCACCGTGGCCCTGTGCCTGCGCGGCACCGTCACCCGCGGGCGCCTCGAGCTCACCGAGGTGGTGTCGCTCGGGCGGCGCACCGAGAACGAGATCGTGGCCACCGCGGCCGCGGTCGAAGAGGCCGCCGCGACGGATCCCATCGCGCGCGCGCTCACCGAGGCGGTCGGGCGCCGCGGGTTGCGCATGGAGAACATTCGCCGCCCCGCCGTGGTGCCCGGTCAAGGCATCACCGCGGTGAGCGCCGCGGGCGATCCGGTGCTCGTGGGCAACCGTCGCTTGCTGCTCGCCGAGGGCGTGAGCGTGGCGACGGCGGAGGACATCGCCGCGGCCATCGAGGGGGCGGGGCGCACGGCCGTGTTCGTGGCCATCGACGGCGCGGTCGAGGCGGTGCTCGGCTTCGAAGACGCGGTGCGCTCCGAGGTGCGCTCCGCGGTGCAGGCGATGATCGACGCGGGCTACGACGTGGCCCTCGTCGGCGGCGCGAGCCGCATGACGGTCGAGGCCATCGGCGCGATGCTCGACGTGGCCAACCTGCGCCCCGAGGTGCTGCCCGAGGAGCGCCCCGCGGTGGTGCGCGCGCTCTCCGAGGTGGGCCACGGCGTGGCCGTGGTGGGGCGCCCGGCGCGCGACGGCGCGGCCCTCGCGGCGGCCGACGTGGCCATCTCGATCGACGCCGCGGGCGGCGCGGGCACCGAGACCGCGATGGCGCTCGCCTCCGACGATCTGCGCGACGCGGCGGCGGCCCTGCGCATGGCGAGGCGCTCGCGCGACCGCGCGGTGGCGGCCCTCATGGTGGGCGGGGGCGTAACGGCGGCGGGGGCGCTCGCGTCGGTGGTGGTTCCCGCGTGGGGCGTTACGGTGGTGGCGCTCACGGTGGTGGCGTCGCTCGCGTGCGAGGCGCTCGTGCTGCGCGACGCAGAGCGGGAGGGGGCATGAGCGACGCGGGGCTCCCGGTGATCGTCGTGGCGGCGGTGTGCATCGACGGGGCGCGGGTGCTGCTCACGAAGCGCCCGTCGGGCACGCACCTCGCGGGCGCGTGGGAGTTTCCCGGCGGCAAGCTCGAGCCCGGCGAGTCGCCCGAAGAGGCCCTCGCGCGCGAGATGCGCGAGGAGTGCGGCGTCGACGTCGAGGTGGGCGCGGCGCTCGACGTCACCTTCTGGCGATACCCCAAGAAGAACGTGCTGCTGATCTTCTACCGAACGACCATCACACGCGGCGCCGTGCAGCACCTGGGCGTCGAAGACCACGCGTGGGTGACGCGCGACGCGCTCGACGGGTACACGTTTCCGCCAGCCGACGTAGGGGTGCTCACGCG
Source organism: Deltaproteobacteria bacterium (assembly GCA_947494865.1). Taxonomy (GTDB): domain Bacteria; phylum Myxococcota_A; class Polyangia; order Polyangiales; genus CAISKJ01. The sequence goes on along the minus strand of CANMAT010000019.1, from coordinate 7,473 downwards.
CCTGCGCGCGCTGCTCGCCGAGGCTGAGTCACACGCGTAGCGGTCAGTACACCGCGCGGACGTCGCGCACCGTCGGGTCGGTGGCCTGGAGCGCGGGGAGCACCACGCCCTTGAGCGTGTAGGCCTGCCCCGGGCAGCCGCGGCACGCGCCGCCGAAGCGCACTTCGACCACGTCGCCGCTGCGGCGCACGATCACGAGGGAGCCGCCGTCGGCGGCCACGAGCGGCGCGATCACCTCGGTGACGGTGTGCGACAGAGAATCAAAGTCGGGCGCGTCGTCGATCACGTAAAGTGCCCGCGATCATAACGGATGCTCCGCGCGGCGCGCGCGACGAACTGCGCCCCCCCGCGCGAAACCTCGCATCGTGCGGAAAGTCCCCTGCGTGAATGTTTTCTCAGCGAGGCAAAGAAGCACTTGCGCCATCGTGATGGGGTTGGCATAGTCCCTCTCGCGGTGGCGCCGGCGTTCCCCCCCCCCACGCCAATGGCGCCGCCGCTTTTCTTCTTCACCCTGCGCTCCTCTGAGCGCAACGGGGTGAGTCAGAAAGTGGCCCTCCGCCGCACCTGCCTGCTAAGGCCCGCGGGGCCCATGAAACCGCATCAACGACTCCTGGCGTCGTGCCTCGTGGGGGCGCTCCTCTCGGCGATCCCTGCGACGGCGCAGGTTCCGCCGCGGCGGATGTACTACGGCAACGCCTCGCAGAGCGCGCCGTCGGTGCCCGCGACCACCATCACGGTCGACCCGCAGCGCGCGGCCGACCTCGCCGACGGCACGGCGGTTCCGCGCGGCGCTCGCGCGGTGCGCATTCAGCGCGAGGGCGAGGTGATTCGTCAGCGGCCGCACGGCGAGGCGCCGCGTAGGGGCACGGCCGCTCGCGGGGCGCTCCTGCCCGCGCTCGAGGCCACGCAGGGCGTGGGGTGCCGGGGCGTATGGGTGCGCGTGGGCGTCGACGCGTGGGTGTGCAGCGACGGCGGGGTGTCGTTCTCGCGCGACGCGCCGCAGACGGCTGTGCTCCCCGCAGTGCCCGACGGCCAGGTGGTGCCCTACCAGTACGCCTACGCCACGCGCGCGGGCGTTCGCACCTTTCGCCGCCTCGACGACGTGCGCGACGACAACTGGGCCGAGGAGCTCGAGCGCGGCATGTCGGTGGCCGTCACGGGCACCGAGCACGTCGACGAGGGCACCTTCGTACGCACCGCCGGGGGCCGCTGGGTGGCCCTGCGCGACCTCTCGTGGGCGCGCCCGAGCGAGCGCGCGGGCATCTTCTTCGAGCCCGGCGAGACGCTCGCCTCGGTGGCCTTTCTGCGCGTCGACGCGCGCGCGTGGCCCACCCCCGAAGACGCCGCGCGGGGCCGCAGCGCCGATCCCCCCGTGCAGCTCACCCGCCGCGACGGCGTGCACGTTCGCGAGGAGCGCACCGTGCGAGGCCGCGCGTGGTCGCGCCTCGACGCGGGCTGGGTGCAGTCGTCGGCGCTGCTCCGCGCGACGGCCTCGGCGGCCCCCGCCGACCTCGCGGACAGCGAGCGCTGGGTCGACGTCGACCGCGCGCGCCAGGTGCTCGTCGCCTTCGAGGGCGCGCGCCCGGTGTTCTCGACGCTCGTGTCGACGGGCCGCCGCGGCAACGAGACCGTGACCGGCGAGCACCGCGTGTGGGTGAAGCTCGCCACCACCGACATGTCGAACGTCGACAACGTCGACCTCTACTCGGCCACGGCGCTCTACACGGTGTCGCGCGTGCCGTGGGTGATGTTCTTCCACAACGACCAGGCCCTCCACGGGGCCTTCTGGCACGACCGCTTCGGCGCCGCGCACTCGCACGGGTGCGTGAACCTCGCGCCCCGCGACGCCGCGTGGCTCTACACCTGGGCGCCCCCCAACGCGCCGCCCGGGTGGACGGCCGTGATGCCCACCAACGCCGAGCCGGGCCTGCGCGTGCGCGTGCGCTGAAGAACCCCTACGGCTTCTTCTTCATCGTCACGACGGGGCGCAGAATGGCCTTGCCGTCTTTGATGGTGACGTCGAGGCGCACGTCGGCGTCTTGATACTTCTCGGCGAGGCGGGGCAGCGTGTCTTTCACCTGCCGCGCTACGGTTTCGAAGCGCAGGTCTGACGTCTCACCGGTCTGCTTGCGGGCGGCGATGTAGCGGTCGTAGAGCTGGCGCATCGCGGGGTCGTCGCCGCCCGGCGCGGGCGCGCTCGGTCGCGGCGGAATCGACGGCTGCGGCGGGCGCGCGGTCACCACCGGCGAAGGGGCCGTGAGGGGCTGCGCGGGGCGCGTGGCGCCGGGCGGCGGCGCGCTGGGAGCCCCAGGCACGACGGAGCGAGGCAGCGGCATCGACGAGGCCGCGGGGCGCGGTAGCACCAGGGGCTGCGGCTTCGCGACGGTCTCGGGCGCGGCCGGGCGCTGCGGCGCAGCGAGGCGCGGCGCAGGCGGAGCGCCGAGCGGCGGCGTGGCGGTCGGCGTCTGCGGCGCGGGCGGGCGCAGCGAGAGGGGCGCCGTGGCGGGCGGCATCGCGGCGGGGCGCGCGACGGGCTGCAGCGACGGGACCTGCCCCGGCGGGCGCGGAACGAACGCGCCCTGCGCGGCGATGGGCTGCGCGGGCGCAACGGGCTGGATGTTCGGCCCCGGGGCCACGCTGGCGGCGCGCTGCGGCGGCGGCGTGATCGCGCGCGGCGGGATGCTCACCTCTTCGCTCTCGCGGGGGAAGGGGCGCGCGACGGAGGGCTCGTTCACGTCGTCGAGCCTCGGGGCTGCGGCGCGCTGGCGCACGGCCGCGGGCGCGTCGAAGCCCGTGGGCTGCGCGGCGACGGGCTGCGGCGCCTCGGGCTCGGGCTCGGGCTCGAGCTCCTCGAGCTCGTCGGCGTCGAGCTCCTGGGGGCCGCCGCCCTCTTCGGCCCGGCGCACCGCGGCGGTGCCCGCGCCCATGCGCTGCGCGCGCACCACGTCGCGGCGAAAGGTGCCCTCTTCGATCTGGCGCGTGATGCGGTTCCAGTATGTTTGATAGCTGGTAAAGCGTTGCACCAGGGTCTGGAAGCGAAAGCGCAGCCCGGTGTTTCGCATCTGCTCGCGGTGCAGACTCTGAAAGCGCCGGTCGACGTCTTTGCGTGCCACGAAGGGCAGCATCTTCTCGATGCCCGTAAAGTACTGATCGTACTTGATGCGAAGGCGTTCCAGGCGGGTCTCGAGCTCTTCGAGCTCACGCTGGATTTCCGCGGGGGTCACGTCGGCGCTCTCCCTATCGCTCTGTCAGAGGGGAGTGATCACGAGGTTGTCGAAGTGGACGAGTGCTTCCCAGTTGTTGAACGCGAAGTACTCGTGGCCCGGACCCGCCAGCGGGTCGGTGTCGTTGAACTCCAGCAGCGGGTTGCCGTCGAGGATCCAACGGAGGTCTCTCCCGCGGCGCTCGATCTTGAAGTGGTAGCGCTGCCCGATCTCGACGCGCGGGCCCTCGCGCACCTGGCGGTCGGCGCCGTGCTCATTCATGCGGGCGATCACGTTGAGTCGGTTGTGCCACCCGCCGAAGATCACCACGTAGCTCGTGGCCGTGTAGCTCGCCTGCGTGGCGTGCGACTCGCCGTCGCCCCACACCTCGACCTTGAGGTCTCCCGCGGGGCTCTCGCTCCACGCGTCGAACTCGATGCGCGCGTCGCGCGGGAGCTTGCGCTTGAGCCACAGCGGGTGGTTGTGCGCCATCTCGCCGCGGAGCGCGCCGTTCTCGATGCGCCAGCCGTTGCCCGTGGTGCGCCACGCGTCGCCGAGGTCGGCGCGGTCGAAGCTGTCGGCGAAGGGCTGCCCCGCCGCCGCGCGCCGCGGGGGGTCGCAGCCCAGAGGGATCCACGCCGCGGCTGAGGCCGTCACCGCCGCGAGGAGCGCCACACCGTACGTCGACGCGAGCCGCTGCGGCCCGAATGCACCACGCATGCGACGACCCTAACACAGTCGCACGAGACCGGCGCACACACTCTGTCGCGCCCTGCGCACCTCTGGTAGAGAGCGCGCGCCGCCTCGCGCACCGAGGTCGGTGAGGAGCCCCCGCAACGCCATGGTCTCTGCCCTCTTCAACCCCGAGCGCTGGTCGAAGGTCCAAGGCTTCGACTTCACCGACATCACCTATCACCGCGCGCGGGAGCACGGCACCGTGCGCGTCGCGTTCAACCGCCCCGAGGTGCGCAACGCGTTTCGCCCGCGCACCGTCGACGAGCTCTACACCGCGCTCGACCACGCGCGGCAGTGGAGCGACGTCGGGTGCGTGCTCCTCACGGGCAACGGGCCGTCGCCGAAAGACGCCGGGTGGGCCTTCTGCTCCGGCGGCGACCAGCGCATCCGCGGCGCCGACGGGTACAAGTACGAGGGCGACGCGGGCGCGCCGGACCCCGCGCGCCTCGGGCGATTGCACATCCTCGAGGTGCAGCGGCTCATTCGCTTCATGCCCAAGGTGGTGATCGCCGTGGTGCCCGGGTGGGCCGTCGGCGGCGGGCACTCGCTCCACGTCGTGTGCGACATGACCCTCGCCTCGACCGAGCACGCCATCTTCAAGCAGACCGACGCCGACGTGGCCAGCTTCGACGGCGGCTACGGGTCGGCCTACCTCGCGCGCATGGTGGGGCAGAAGCGCGCCCGCGAGATCTTCTTTCTCGGGCGTAACTACGGCGCCGACGAGGCCCTCGCGATGGGCATGGTGAACGCCTCGGTGCCCCACGCGTCGCTCGAAGACGTCGCCCTCGACTGGGCCCGCGAGATCAACTCGAAGAGCCACACGGCCATTCGCATGCTCAAGTTCGCGTTCAACCTCTGCGACGACGGCCTCGTGGGGCAGCAGCTCTTCGCCGGCGAGGCCACGCGCCTCGCGTACGGCACCGAAGAGGCCCGCGAGGGCCGCGACGCCTTCCTCGAGAAGCGCCCGCGCGACTTTACGAAGTTTCCCTGGCACTACTGAGATGAAGTCACTCCCGCTGCGCCTCGCGGCGCTCGCGCTCTTCGCCGCGGGCTGCGGCGACACCGTCTCGACGGTGCCGCCGGCCCTCGACGCGGGCAACGACCTCGGCCCCGTCGACGTTCCCGTCGCGGGCCCCGACGCGCCCGCCGACGCCGCGCCCGACGCGGTGCTCCCGCCCGACGACGTCGACCGCGCGTGCCCCAACAATGGCACCGAGGGGTGCCTCAACTATCCGCCCGGCCCCTGCGCCGACCTCGCCACGGGCGTCGGTCGCACCGTGCGCTTCACGGGCTTCGGCCACGACCACACCGTGAGCTGCGCCGGCCGCATGACCTCCATGGGCCCCGACACGGTGCTCCCCCTCACGGTGCGTCGCACGAGCGACGTGAACATCACCGTGGTGCCCGCCACGGGCGACACCGTGGTGGTCGCGCTCGCCCCCGCCGCGCGCTGCGGCGACCCGCGCGCCGAGGTCGCGTGCATCAACGGCACCTACGCCATCGGTGGTATCGTGGTGGTGCGCGCGCCGAGCCTCCCGCCGGGCGACTACTCGGTGATCATCGGCTCGGTCAACGGCAGCCCCGTGCAGCTCTCGACCTCGGTCACGCCGTCGCTCCCGCGCGCGGTGGGCGACCTCTGCCCCGGCGTGCGCGTCACCCCCGACGGCGCGCCCGCAACCCTCGACACGCGCGCGTTCTTCACCACCGCCGACTACGGCACCACCTGCGGCTACAACGGCCAGGGCGGCTTCGGGTGGGTCGACGGCGTGTTCACCTTCACCACCACCGCGCCGCGCGACGTCACCGTCAACGTCGCCGGCGACGGCGAGTCCGACCTCAGCGTCGAGCTGTCGAGCGTGTGCGGCTCGCGGGCGTACATCATCCCCGGCTGCGACAGCGGCAACCCCGCGCGACGCACGGTGCGCAACCTCCCCGCGGGCACCTGGTACGCCACCGTTGACTATCGTCCCATGCGCCGCCCAGACCAAGTGCTCACGGCGACCGTCACCACCGCGGCGCCCACACCGCCGGGGCCCGCCTCGCGCTGCCCCGGCGTGGCCTTCCCGCAGGGGACCGACGTGGCCCTCGACGTCGACGTGCTCGCGCCGGGCCCCGAGCTCGCGTGCCTCTCCAACCAGCGCGTGAGCGGCTACCTCTCGTTCGTGGCCCCCAGCGAGCCCGGCGACGTGCTCGTGAACGTGGCCACCTCCGACCCGCGCAGCAACGCGGCCTTCGGGCTGCGCGCGCCCTGCGGCGGCGAGCTCGCCTCGGCGTGCGTAGGGCCCCTCGACCGCGCGGCGAGCTCGGTGTGGGCCCGGTACACCGACCTCACGCCGGGGCAGACGTACTTCGTGCAAGCGGCCACCACCGCGGCGGGCGGGCAGCTCACCGCGCGCTGGCTCCGCGTGCCCGCGGCCACCCCGACAACTGTGACAGGGAATGTCACCTGCGACGCGGCCGCGACGATCCCCCCGACGGGCGGCATCTTCACGGGCTCGACGGACAACGCCACGGCCGTCGCGTCGCCCTTCTGCGCCACGGCCATGACGGGCTGCGCGGGCTCGCGCGGTGTGCTCTACCGCCTCGAGCTCACCGAGCGTCGGCGCGTGGTGGCCCGCCTCGACGGCATGGGCTTCGACGCCCTCCTCGCAGTGCTCCAGGGCGACGTGTGCCCGGGGCGCAACATCCGCGACCAGGTGGCCTGCAACGACGACTGGAACAGCACCGACTCGCAGGTCGACGTGACGCTCGCCGCGGGGCGCTACTGGATCCACGCGGGCGGCTGCGGCCCCATGCAGAGCGGAGCCTATCAGCTCGACGTGGCGGTGCTCGCGCCCTGAGAAATCCTCCCAACCCCTCCCTGCGCTCGCGCCTGCGGTCGGCGCGAGGAGGGGCCCCGGTCAATCGCCCGCCACCGGGCCTCCGCGGATCACGAACGAGAACCCGGTGTCGGCGAGGAGCTGCGCCCCCTCGAGGGGCGAGACGACCGCCGCGGTGCCCTCGGCCTCACAGATGTGCAGGCCCGAGTCGCGCAATTCGCGTTGCAGCGGGTCGATGGCGCCGAGCGCGAGGCCCTCGACGGCCTCGGCGAGCTCGTCGAAGAGGGCCCTCGCCGCGGAGCGCTCGTAGGCCCCGGTCGGGGTGAATCGCGCGAACACGCGCGTCGCGGTGACGCGCTCGACGACGAGATCGGCGAGCGCCGTATGCGCGCCATCGAAGAGGGTGAGGCGATCGCCGGGAGCGAAGCGGATCATAGAGGCACCGTGGTGTTCTTGAATGCGCTCGAGAGCTTCGCGAGGTTCTCTGGCGTGAAGCCCGCGGCGCGGGTGTCGGCGCATGCCCCAGATGAGTACGGGGCCCTTGAACGACCCGCCCATGGCCATGCCGATGGTGTTCGAAAGGGCCAAGGCCCTCGGGGGCGAGGCGATCACGCGGGCGCTCCTTCGGGGGGCTGCGGTGCGGGGGCGTGTTCGGCGAGCGTCTGCGCGAGTCGCTGCAGCCACGCACGCATCGGCTCGGTATCAACGCGACGGTG
>CANMAT010000018.1 GCA_947494865.1 Deltaproteobacteria bacterium | reverse complement strand
GCCCGCTCGCACGAGATCATCGAGAGCGCCGCCGCACCACGACGAGAGGGCAGCGCGCGCGGCCTCGGCGGACGCGGGCTCGGCCATGAAGAGCCGCGCCTGCAGACGCACCCGCGACCTCGCGGGGTCGCGCATGCGCAGGGCGTCGAGCACCTCGACGCCCGCGTCGACCTCGCCGACGTCGGCCAGCGCTTCAACGAGCTGCTCTGCGGTCGGGGTCTCATCGCGGTCGGCCATCGGGTGATCTCTCTCCACTCGCGCCGTTCGACGAGCACTGCGCAGGCGGCGCACGGCCCGGAGATGCTACCGCGGAACCAGGCAGTCGAATACCTATCGCGGGAGCGACCGTGAGCGCGGAGGCGTCAGTCTTTGGAGGGGCGCAACAGACGGCCCATGAGCAGCAGGTCGGAGAGCGCGAGGGCGAGGAGCAAAGTGACGACGAAGGGCGACCACATCACCGAGCGTGGCGTCGCGCCGTCGACGAGGAGCCACGTCGCGCCCGAGACGCGCGGGTCGAGCTTATCGCGAACGTACGCTCCGACGCGCGCATAGCGCCCGCCCGCGGCGTTGAAGGGGATCAGTCGCCCCTGAAACTCGCCGCGCGTGAGGGCGGTGCGGTCGCCGTCGGAGACCTGCACGTAGATGGGCGCCTGTCCCTCGCGACCCGCGACCGGAAACACCATGTGCTGCCCCGGCAAGAGCACCCGCGAGTAGGTGACCGCGCCTGCCATCGAGGGGCGCGCGCGCACGGTCACCAGGCGATTCTGTCCGACGCTCGCGGGCGATGCCGCGATGCCGTCGCCGAGGTCCGTCGGCGTCGACGACGACATCGCGTAGCCCACATCGTCTCTGAACTGAAACGCGAGGAAGAGCGACGCCACAGAGATCGTTGCGAGCAGGCCCGTGAGCACGCGGCGGCGCGCTTGCGGCGGCGCAGCGAGCCCCGTGAGCATCTCGTCGATAACGTCGGCGGTGCCCGGCGGCGGCGGCGCAGGGATCTCATGGGCGGTCGTAGTCGCATTCGACATCAGAAGTCTCCGGATTCTAGAACCTGCCGCGTGCACCGTATCGCAACTCGCGCGCGTTCGTCAGGTCCTGAGGGTGGCAGACACCACACGCGCGCTCAACGTTCCCTACGTCTTCGGGACGATATGCGATCGCGGTCGCGCAGGAGCATCTCGCGCAGCGCCGTCGCGGCGGGCGGCAGCCGGTCGACCCCACGGTGCACCAGCGAGAACACCGTTCGAAGCGGCGTCTTCGGGTGCTCGACCTCGACGAGGCGCCCCTGCGCGAGGTCGCCCTCGACCGCGTGCCGCGAGAGCAGCGCGACGCCCACCCCCGCGCGCACGTGGCCCTTCACCGCAGCGATGCTGGAGAGTTCCATCACCACCTCCGCGTCGGGGAAGTTCTCGTCGAGGATCTCGCGCGTCGAGGCGCCTTGAGGAAACGTGACGAAGGGCGCCCCGAGCACTTCGAAGCCTGGCGCCGCGACGATGATCAGCGCGTCGTTCTTCCACGGCTCACCCTCCTCGCTGCGCACCACCGCGAGGTCGAGCTCGCCCTCGCTCACCGCGTCGACGAGGTGCTCGCCGAGCCCCTCGCGCAGCCGCATGCGAATGCCCGGGTGCCTCTCTCGAAAGCGCTTCATGTACACCGGGAGGAGATAGGTGCACGCCGTCGCGCCGGCCCCGAGGCGCACCTCGCCCACGCGCAGCCCTGCGACCTCGGCGACCGCGCGCCCCGCCTCGGAGAACGCCGCGATGGCCGCCTTCGCGCGGGGGACGAGCGCCTCGCCCGCAGCCGTCGCCGCGGCACCCTTGCGCCCCCGGTGAAGCAGCCGCGCGCCGAAGTGCTCCTCGAGACGATGGATCGACGCGCTGAGCGCCGGCTGCGTGAGGCGCGCCCTGCGCGCGGCCTCGGTGAACGTGCCGTGCTCCACCACCAGGAGAAAGTGTCGCAGCTCGTTTAACATCAACAATAGTTATCATATTGCTGAATAGAATGAATTGGTTCTATGCCCTGCCGCGCCCCATGAACGCTGCGCGAAAGGGGCACGCGCCATGCTCTTCGTTCCGTTGGGAATCGTCGCTGGAATGGTCACCACGGTCGCCGGCTTCGGCGGGGGCATCTTGCTCCAGGTCGTGCTCTCTCTCGCCCTCGGCCCGCGCGTCGCGCTCGCCGTCTCTGCCCCCGCGCTGCTCATCGGAAACCTGCATCGGGCGGTGCACTTCCGGGCGCAAATCGACCGCGGCGTCGCGCTCTCCTTCGTCCTCGGCGCGCTCCCCGGAAGCCTCATCGGGGGCCTAACCGCCGTGGTGATGCCGCCCGCTGCGATGCAGGCTCTCATGCTCGCGATGGCCTCGCTCGCAGTCGCGCGCCCCGCAGAACTCCGGCGCTGGAAGCCCAGCGCGGCCCTGATGATCCCAGCCTCCGCGGGCATCGGAATGGTGTCTGCAACGTCGGGCGGAGCGGGGCTCCTGGTGTCGCCGCTCCTGCTCTCCGCAGGGCTTACGGGCGAGCGCTACGTGTCGACGGCGGCCGTCGCGGCGGTCTCGATGCACGCGGGGCGGCTCGTCGCCTACGGTGTGGGGGGCCTCGTGAGCGCGCAAACGCTAGAGTATGGCGCAGCGCTCACCGCGGCCATCCTGGTGGGCAACGTGCTTGGGGCGCACGCGCGCAAGCATCTGTCTGCGAGCGTTACGCCGCGGGTCGAGCTGGGGGTGTTGTGGGCGGCGACGGCCCTCGCGGTGGCGGGCGTCGCGCGGTGAACTAGAAGCTGCCGCTGCCGCCGTTGCGGCACATCGCGCACTCGGGCAACGTGGGCATCATGGAGCAGCGCACGGGGCAGTACGGCACGCGGAGAAACGTGTACGGCTGTCCCGAACCGTTGTCGATGTTCTGACACTCGGTCGAGAGACCGCGCACAGTCATCTCGCCGTAGCCGCCTTGCATCACGAAGCGCGATGAGCACACGGTGTCGGAGCTCGACCACGACGGCAGCGGCGGCATCGCCTGACGCGCGCCGGGAGTCATGTACCAGCCCTGCGTGCACGACTGCGAGACGACGCAGTCGGTGGGCGCAGGGCGCATCGGATCGCCCGCGCGAATGGTGTAACAGAGCTGAAACTGCCCCGAGCAGTCGACCGTGAGAAAGTTGGTCGTGAAGTTGGTGCCCGGCTGCGGACGCGGCGGCGGCGTCTGCCCCGGGTCGGTGGGGCACTGCGCGCGGCCCATCGCGTCGAGGTACGTCGACACGGCGTACACCTGGTTGCCAGCGTACGTGATGAAGCACGGCGAAAGGTTGGTGAGCTCCCACCGGCCCTGCGAGAAGCACTGACACGAGTCGGGCCCGAGGCCCGCGCCCGGTCGTGGGAGCACGTAGCCCTCGCACGCGCTCCATCTCCCGCCGAGTTCGTCGTACATTTCGCAGCGCGACACGCCGTCGCGGCACACGCCGCGGTTGCGGTTGACGCGAAGCCCCGGCCAGCAGGGGCGCTCCTCGCCGATGGTGGTGCACGGGCAGCCCTCGCGCGTGAGGTCGTCGGGGCACTCGGGCGTGCCGCCGGGAGGCGTCGGTGACGGACCCATGGCGCCGTCGGGACCGCAGTAGCGCGGGGGCGGGTTGTCGGCCCAGAACGCGTCGGCGTTGGGCTGCACGTCGCGCTGCGGGCGATCGAGGGGCGCCACGTCGATGGTGGGCGGCCGGATCGCGCTGTCGGTCGACACGGCGTCCATCACGGTGGCGCCGTCGACGCTCGGCCCCGTGTCGTAGTCGGGAGGCAGCACATCGCCGCCGCCGCCCGGGCTACACCCCCAAACGGCGCACAACGTGAAGGTCAACAGGGCACAGCGGAACATCACGGCACCTCCTGAAGGCGATCTCTCGAATCCCTCCCCTTGTAGAACCCAACGCTCCCCGATGTCGAGTACGTCGCCGGGGGCGTGTTGGCGCATCGATTCGGTCTGTGGGAAGAGCCTTCTTGCTCCCGTCGCTGTGACAACGATACCGTGCGCCCGAACTCCTCGTGAGATTCTACTCCATGAAGAAAACCCGAAGACTCTTCGCTGCCGCGCTCGCGATCCTGGCCGCACAAGCCTGCTCGGGGGCGCAGCACGCGGCGGGCCCGCACGTCGTGTCGCAAGCGCCGCGCGGCGCGGTCGACGGCAGCACCATCGCGGACCTGCAACGCGACCTCGACGAGACGCCCCCGGGCGACGAGAGCCGCCACGCGATCCGCGACGGCGTCGCGTGCTACATGGCAGCGCGCGGTGTCGAGGCGATGCAGACGGGAGACTTTCAGACGGCGGTGGCTCGGCTGCGCCAGGCGCTCGTGCACTACACACCTGAAGAGATCGCGCAGGGCGGGCTCCCCGACGATCTCGCCCCCCTCGCCCGCGCGCTGCTCGAAGTGTCGTCGGCGCGCGGCGACGAGGCCCACGCCCTCGCGGCGGCGCGCGTGCTCCGGGCGCTCCGGACGCCCGACCCCGCGGCCCGCGAGCAGTGGCAGCGCATCACCGACTGGGGCACTCGCAACCGCCAGGAGTTTCAACGCCCCTGGGTGGTCGAAGGCGAGCTCTCGGACATCTTCAAAGAGATCGCGCGCATCGTCCCCGCACGCGATGTGCTCGAGTCTGCAGCGGAACACATGGTCGCGCGCCGCCGCGCGGTGCTCGACGCGCGGCAGAACCTTACGGGCCACGACGGCCCGCGGCTGAACTTCGACGAGGTTCAGCACCTCCGCGCCGGGATGCGCGTCGCGGCGGCCGACCTCGCGATCTTGTTTCTGCGCGTCGGCGACGTGCGCGAGGCGGCCAACCGCCTCACGTCGCTCGGCAGCGGGAGCGAGTCGTCAGGTCTCGCCGCTGCGCTCGGCGCCATCGCGCAGGGAGAGGGCGGGGCCGACCCGCTGTGGGAGCTCGCGCAGCGCCTCGGTCCGATCGACGGCGCAGCCGCCGCCGGCGTGTGCCGCGTCGGCAGGCAGAACTTTCCGCAAGATACGCGCTTCGCGGGCTGCCTCGCCGTGGCCGCCGAAAGCGAGCGCGACCTCGGCCTCGCGAGCGCACACCTCGAGCGCGCCGCCACGGTGGGCAACGCCGATCAGCGCGCGCTGCGGGCGGCCATCGAGGCGAGCCGCGGCTCGCTGGGTCTTGCGATCGGCGGCGACGACCTCGCGCCCGGACGCCGCGCGTACGAGCGCACCCGCACGCTCCTCGCGCGCTGGCGCGCGCAGTATCAGGGACAGCTCGCGCCCGTCGCCGAGGTCGACCTGGAGACGCTCGCGGCCGACCTCGAGCTCTCCGCGGGCAACCTGCGCGAGGCCGAGGAGCACCTCACACGCGCCACGCAGGGCAACGCTCCGTCGCGCGACGCGTACTACCTGCTGGCGGAGATCTCTTGGCGCCACCGCGACGGCGCGGAGGCCGCCCGCCGGCTGCGCGCGGGTCTCGCTCTGCCGCTCCGGCCCGACGAGAGCGACTCGCTCTTCCGACCGCAATACACCGTGCGCCTCGCGCAGGCCGCGCAGGTCTCGGGCGACGCGGCCGAGGCGCGGAGACTCTTCGAAGAGGCCGCCACGGCGCTCGACGCGCTCTCGCGGAGCCTCACCGCGCACGACCTCGCCGCCGCGATGCTCCAACGCGCTGTGGTGGCCGACGCGCTCGGCGATTCGAACGCCGTGCACGACTCGTTGCGCGCAGCCATCGACGCCGACGCCGACTCGCGTGAGGTCGCGGCTCGTGCGATCACGTTCTCGCTCTCGCGCGGCCGCTGGGCTGACGCCAGGGACTTCTATCGAACGGCGCGCGCGACGCTCTCGCTCGATCGAACGTGGCAGGTATACTTCGCCCTCTGGGGCTCGGTGGCTGCCCGCATGGGGCACCTCTCCGACGACGGCGGTGCATTGCGAGCGCTCGAGTCCGTGGCCGCAGAAGCCGACGGACAGGCCTCGTGGACGGCACGCCTCGCGCAGCGGTACACCGGCGCGCTCGATCGCGCGCACCTCGTGGGCTACGCCCGCACGACGGGTCAGCGCGCGGAGGCGCTCTTCTATGAGGCGATGCTCAAGGCCTCGGCGGGCGACGCGGCGGGGTCCGAGGAGGACCTTCGCGCGGTGCTCGCAGCCGAGGTGCTGCGCTTCTGGGAGTACGAGATGTCGTGGGAGATGCTCGAGCGCCACACTCGGCCGTCAGCGAGCGCGCAGGCGCCCGTACCACGCCCCCCCACGGCAGCGCGCTGACTACGTAGTAAGCAGCGCGCGCGCGAGCTCGAGGAGGTCGTGCTCGGTCACGACGCCGTCCAGCGCGCCGCGCTCGTCGACGACCAGCAGACGCCTGCCCTGCGCTCGATGAGCAGATCGGCGGCGAGGGCGAGCGGAAGCGCGGGCAACACCGTCATCATTTCGCGGGAAATGACCGCACATACGCGCAATGAAGGGTCTCTCGCGGCCCGCTTGCCGTCTGTAATGGCTGCGCGGAGCACGTCACGGTGTGTGACGAGTCTCACGAGGCGGTCGTCTCCGACCACAGGCAGGTGACGTAGCGCGAAGCGCTCCATGCTGTCGGCGAGGTCTTCGACGGTCTCTTCTTCGCGGAGCACGACGAGCGGTAGGTCGTGGTCTCTCTGACGGTACATGGCGCGGTCGTCGTGGGACCGTTGCACACACACCGCGACAGACTGTCAAGCGCAGGAAGAGCGGAGAGGAGGTTGGGGGAGTGGGGAATCAGGCGGTGAACGTGAAATCAGCCACGGATTGGAGGCTGTTCATCTCGGTGCCCACCTGAACAACGAAGGGCTTCGGCACGACCTCCGCGATGTTGGTGATGAGCCCCGCCGCATCGGCCGTCACGATGCCCTTGAGGAGCGCATACAGCACGATGAAGTGCTGCGTCTCATCGCCCTCGATGGTACCCGCCAGAAAGCGGCTGTTCGTGCTCTTGAGCGCCTTGACAGTTCGGTTGTAGGTGACCGCCGCGACGCGCTCTTTGTTACACGCGAGCCTGAGCACGTTGGACACCGACGGCGTGAATCCGTTGGGGAGAGTGAACATCACCGACGCCTCGGTGATCGGGGTGCCTCCGATCGCGGTGATCGCGGCGGCGAGCTGAACGGCGTGTGCGCGGTGGTGGTTCTGCCAGTTCATCGCGATGACGAGGAGGGGCGCAGACTGGGCGGCCTGCGGGTCGCCCGTAGGCGGCATGCGGAGCACGCCCGCTCCTGCCTCGTAGGCCTTGATCGCCTCGTACTCAGCGCTGAGGAGCGCGTTGAGCGGCGTGATGTCGGGGTTGGGCCCCGACGGCACAGGGTCATCACCGCACGCGGCGAGGGTAACGGTGCTAGTGGCAGCGAAGCCACCGAGGAGTCCACGGCGCGAGAGCTTATACATGTCGGTCATTTTCGTGGCTCCTCAGGTCAGCTCATCGCCAGCGCGGTGTAGGTGAAATCGGGGACCGACGCGAGGTCTGTGGTCTCCCCCTCGATGGCGACGACGGAGCGAGGCGAGATCTCGGTGATCATCGTGGCCGCGGCCGGGCCCGGCGTGGCTACGCCCTTGAGCAGCAGGTAGAGCACGATGAAGTGCTGCGTCTCGACCCCGCCGATCGCGGCAGCGAGCTCGGCCGCCGTAACGTTCGAGAGGCTTTTGAGCGCGTTGGTGTAGGCGATGGCCGCACCCTTCTCAGCGTTGCACGCGAGGCGAAGGAAGTTCTGCGTCGTGCGCGTGAAGTTCATCGCCGTCGGGAGGTTGAAGATCACCGCCGACTGGGCGATGGGCGTGCCCTGAAGGCTCGTGATGAGCCGCGCAAGGCGCGCACCATGGTCGGCGTGCTGCGAGCGGTAGTGGGCGGCCACGAGAGACGCTGCGGGCGCGATGCTGCGCGCGGGGTCGTCCATTGCGGGGGTGCCGAAGTACCCGATGGCGAGATCGTACGCCTGCTGCGCCTCGTACTCAGCGCGCAGGAGCGCGTTGAGCACCATCACGTCGGCCGCGCCCTGAGCCTCGGCCTCACGACCGATCGCGGAAACCGCCAGCGCTGCGCCGACGCCAGCGAGCAGGGCGGCGCCCGTGCTCAGCGTGTCGCGCCTTGAATGTTCGTCGTTCGACATGCTCGAAATCCTCCTCGAGAAGAAACGTCCACGTTGCTGAAGAGACTGCTAGAAGCGATGGATCAAACGGGGCGACGCCCCAGCACATGATGGAGCATTGAGTGCCATGATGGAACTCCGATTCAACCCGACGCAGGCCCGTTTCAGCGCCCGTCGTACGATGCTTGCCGCTGCGTGGATCGTTTCATTTGCAGGATGCGGCAACGCCGATCCTGCGATCGCGACGTCGGCGATCAACGGGTGCACGGACGCGATGTTCCTCGATCGCACGGGGGGATCGTCGAGTCGCGTCGTCGGCTTCGGTGGCTCGAACGGCAGCGGAGTGTTCACCTACTCCCCCCGCTGCATGACGATCGCAGCGGGGCAGTCGGTGACCTTCACGGGCGACTTTAGCGCGCACCCGCTCTCGCCCGGAACGGGTCCGATGGCCACCGACGCGGGCAGCACGGGCAACCCCATCCCTCGCCAGGACAGCAACACCGTGCCGACGGTGATGGTTGGCTTCCTCTCCGCAGGCGACTACCCATATTTCTGTGTCTCGCACTACGCAGCGGGGATGGTTGGTGTGATTCGCGTTCGGTGAGAGGAAGCCCGACGCCAAGGGGAGCCGACGAGGCCTGGTGCGGCTCGAACCCCTCGGCGTGAGATTCAGACGCGGGCGCGGGCGTGCGGCGCAGCGGGCGATGTGCCACCGGGGGGGGGCTGTTGGCTGGGTTGCTGTCCCGGGGGCGGGGCGGTGAGGTTGACGAAGCGTCCGATGGGCGCAGCCTTGAGCGACACATCCCACGAGAGATCGAAGGGAGGGTCGACGTTGGCGGGGATGCCGTCCATCGCGGCGCCCATGTCGAGCACCTGATCGAGCTGCTCGTCATCGAAACCGAACTCGTGCAGGCAGAGGATGTTGGGCGACGAAACAATCGCCGCCGCCTCATCGCCACGGAGCGGGAGGGTGTTGTCCTGCATGCGGCACGCTTGATGGACCGCTGCGACGAGGTGATCGTTGATCACCACGCTCGCGACGAGGGGGCCGTACGCGAGCAGTGCGCGCTTGCCGGCCTTGTCTTGATGCAGAGATACGTCGACGGCGAAGATGCTGTTGGGGAGATCTTCGGCCATGCGCTTGTCGAACGTGGGGCCCTTGAGTCCGGCGCCTTCGAGTTCGTCGGCCATGGGGATGCGCACGTGACGGTCGCACGAGATGGTCGCGAGAAGCGCAGCGTTCTTCCAGCGCTCGATCACCATGGGCTGCTTGTCATTCGTAGCGCGCTTGAACTCTTCGAGAACGCGATCGGGGAAAATCCGCGCCGCCACCCACGCGCGCTCGCCGCAGGGGCAGAGCCGCGTCGGGTTGGCCCCCTTGGGGATGTCGTCGCACACGAACTTCAGCTCACGCTTGAAGTCGGGTGAGCCCGGCGGCGCACGGAAGGGCATCTCCATAAGGTTGATGGGGCGGCCCATCGAGCCGTCGGTGCGCTTCGGGTTGAGTTGCAGGCCGTTCATTTGAAAGGTGATATCAGGGCGCTCGGCGCGCGCGGCGTCGACATAGCGCTTGATCTCGGAGACGCGGGCCATCGCCTCGCCCACGGCCGCCGCGGTGGTCTCGCCGAGGAACCAGCCGAGGTGCGCCGCGCCGAGGGCGACGATCGCCATCTCGACGGGCCAGCGGAACTCACCCGCGGTCGCGATGACCACGGCGCCGCCCTGCTGCTCCTGCCACGCGAGCGCGTTTCGCTCGAGTTGCGCCTCGACGAGCTTGCGCACCACGGCGCGGTCGAGCACCACGCCCGCACGGAGTTCGCCCTTGGCGATCGTCTCGGCGTGTTCGTACGCCCACGCGGGGAAGGAGGGCCCCTGAGGCATCGGAGCGATCTGCGGAAGCAGCGTGAGGGAGATGCCCTTCTTGCCGACGGCAGCCTCGGGCGGCAGTTCGAGCGCCTCGACGGCCGCGACCTCAGCGATCTGCTCGTTGAGGGTGGCGTTCTCTTTCGGGCCTGCCCAGAGCCAGTAGCCCTTCTCGGCCTCGACGAGTGCCTCTTCGCCCGCAGCGGCGCGCGCGAGGAGCTTGCGCCACGTCTCCGCGAGCGTAAGGGGGCGGCCGAACTGGTGCTCGATCGCATCGTCGTCGAGCGCAGTTGACACCTCGGTCTCGACTCCGTCGAGGGGGGCGCGAAGCACGCGGAATGAAATCGCCGCGTCATCGGAGAAGGGTTGTGAGCCCGCTTCGGGAGAGAGGGCTTCGAGTACGAGTTCGGCGCCCGAGCCCGGCATGGCCTTGATGAAACGAACACCGCACACGCGTCGCGGCGTCGCCTCGGGGTCGCTCACCATCTGCCCCGTGCGCTGATCGGGCTGCGGGGGGAGCACCTTCGCGCCGCAGCGGCACACGCCCTTCCAGGCGGGCACAGTGCGACGAGGATCCTGAGGGTCGCGGCGGTTCTCGCTCGGGTCTTCAGGCGCAGGGAGGGGCGGAGGGTTCTTGAAGATCTCTTCGATGAAGCGCTGAAGCTCGCGCGCGTTACGATACCGAGGCTGCCCCTGCGGGCCCGCATACGGGGGATCGGGGAACCCCAGGATCGTGGCGCCCAGGAGGCCGCACTTCGGGCACGCGCCCACCACATGAGCCGTGTCGATCGGGAGCGGCGCGCCGCGGGTGATCTGCGTGCGCTGGCCGCGTGCGCTGTCGAGAGACTTGCGTACAGCCGCGGAATCAACGGTGTCAGCCATCGAAGACATCTCCAATTACCAGTGGGGAAACCAACAGGGCCGCGGACGATACAGGGTTTCGCGTGGTGGCGCGAGCCCCGATCGGAGCCCTCACACTCAGGTGGAGCTTGCTGGAAAATTTGTAGTTTGGGAGGTGCGAGGCGGTGTGGGCGGGGAGGGGTAGAGGGAGACGTGCTCAGTTGCTGCGGCAGACGCCGTCGACGCAGGCCTGGGCGGCTGCGCACTCGGTGGCGCTGCCGCAGTCCGACAGCACCTCGTTGTTGGTTTGGCAGAAGCTCTGGCTCGTGCCCAGGTACCGGACGGGTGCGCAGTTGCGGTACTGCACGTCGGTCCGCAGGCACTCATCGGCGCTGGCGCAGGGGCGGCGGCAAACCCCGTCGAGACAGCGACTAGGCGCGGCGCACTGCGAGTCGTTCGTGCAGAAGGGCTGGCGACGGGTGTCAGCGACACACACTCCGTCGTTGCAGAAGCGGCCCGCGCCGCACTCGGTGTTGGTGCTGCAGCGGGTGAGGCACGAGGCGTTCACGCATCGTCGGCCGGTACCGCAGTCGGCGTCGTGGACGCACTCGTTGGAGGGCGCGTTGGCGCAGACACCGTCGGCCCCGCAGCGCTGGCCCGCAGGGCACGGCGTTGTGGCGGAGCAGGCCGCGCGGCACTGTTGATTGACACACACGCGCCCGGTGCCGCACTGCGAGTTGAACCGGCAGGTGTCGGCGGGGGCGGTGCAGAGGCCACCGATGCAGGTCTGGCCGCTCGTGCACTGCTCGTTGGTCGAGCAGGGGCAGCTCGACGACACGCTCGTACAAACAGGTCGAGAGCACGCGCCGTCGACGCAAAGTGCACCGCCCGAGCAGTCGGCGTTGGTGCGGCACGCGCCGGGGTTGCGCGTGGGAGTGCGCTCGGTCGGTGCCACGCAGATGCCCCGCGTGGTGCCCGAGGCACCGCGGCAGACCCAGCCCTGGGCGCAGTCGGTGTCGCTGGAGCACGAGGCCGTGCAGCCGACGTCGGTGCATACCTGATTCGCCGTACACTGGTAGTCGCCGCTGCAGGTCGGGCGTGAGGGGGGAGTTACCGCGCGGCAGCCGACGCCATCGCAGTAGTAGCAGCCGTTCGCGTCGCAGTAGTAATCATCGCTGGAACAGCCCCACGCTCCGGCCACCAGAGCCACGGAGCTGAGAGCAAGGGCCTTCATGGTGTTGGGAATCGAACGCATGCGCATGGTCATCGCCTCCGACGTGGTCACGAACGCGTCCTGTATGGCAGAACCGTGCCACGTATGTACATCACGTAGCTGGCCGCGAGGGTGCGGTTTCATATCCGACGAGAAACCCGTCGTGAACGAGGCTTCACAGCGCTCTCGTGAACCGCGACAACGGTGAGAGGGGCGCGCTAGAGTCGCCGTTCTGTGAGATGGGCGCTCAGATTGGTTGTGTGCATTCTCCCCGCGTGCGGGGCGAGCGGGGGAGTTGGGTCACCTCGCGCGGTGTTGTCACACTTCGCCGACGCGATCGGGCACGACGATGCCGCAGGGCTACGCACGATGCTACCGACGAGGCGGCAGCGTTCGGAGAGTGTCGACGCGCTGCGCGCACGGCTCGCCGACGATCGCACCGAGGCACGAGCACTCGGGCTCGCGGTGCGTGAGGCTCTCGCCCGACAACAGCTCGCGCACGTCGAGATTCCACTCCGAACGAGTGGCGCGGTGCTCGTGGAAGAGGGCTTCGACGGATGGCGCGTCGTCGATCCTGGTGTGGCGCTCACGGCCGCAACTTCGATCGAGGGCGTGGTCGGAGCGCGCGCAGCGTTGCGGGCGCTCCACGTGTTGCTGCGCCGACATGGCGCGGGCGCATGGACGCGAGTGCTCTCTTCGCGCGCGCTGGGGAATGTGTCCGCGGACCTCGGCGCGCTGATCGAGGGCACCGAGGACCCCTCCGCCCTCGCGTACACAAGCGCTCAGTCGACGATTCGATTTCGTCTGCCTGACGGGCGTGACGTTGTGACGATATTTGAAGCTGGCGTTTGGCGCGTAGACGCCCTGCATGAGGCAGAATAGCTGGCCGAAGGGGAGTCCGTGGCGCCCACGCGAGCGCCACGGACTCGGAGGTGCGCTCAGGGGCGCGTGATGCTGACCGAGTAGACGCCCGTCGCAGCGGCGTTGAAGCCATCGACGTAGAGCGTGTGGAGGCCGGCGCCCGCAGGGATGGTGCTGTTGACCGTCGAGCGCGCACCGCATGTGCCGAGCACGTCGTCGTTGCAGACACTCACCCCAGGCGTGGTGCGCGCTGCGCTGCGCTGGTCGAGTTCGGTGTCCCACACCGCGCGACCGCAGGTGTCACCGCGGAAAGCGCCGCCGCGTGCCGTGGCGCAGGAGAACCAGTAGTAGGTGTTCTCGGGCCCGGCGGAGCCGCAGGCAGACGAGATGCGGCCAGCGCCGCTCGTCACGCCCACAGGCGTACTCGTGCCCGCAGGGAGGAAGGACACGGCGCCGTTGCCCACCGGGAGGTGGTGGAAGCGGAGGTTGACCGTTCCGCCATTGCCGCAGCCGGAGACCACGAGACGGTACGCGCCGGGGTTGAGGCGCAGGAGGATCTGCGACTGCGTGCCCGTTGTGCACCCCGTGAGGCCGCCGTCGTCGTTGCACGCGAGGCCGTTGGTCGGGAGGTTGGTGGCCGTGATGTTCGTGCCGGTGCTCGTCTGCACGAAGAGCGAGGTGTCGCTCGTCGAGCCGATGGTGTCGGCGTAGACGATCTCGGGCGCCGCCGCGGGGATCGTGAAGTTGTAGAACACATCGCGCCCAGTGGTGCAGGCGCAGGATCCCGCGGTGTTGTTCGAGGCCGAGCGCGTGTCGACGGTGAAGGTCGACGCGGCGTTGGACATATTGATCGTGACTGCGCCCGCAGGCGTGTCGTTGGGCGGCGGCGGAACGCACGCGCCGGCCGCGCAGACCGCGCCCGTCGCGCAGCGGACGTTGCACCCGCCGCAGTTGGTCGCGCTGGTGTTGGTGTCGACGCACGCGGCGCCGCAACGCGCGCCCGTTGCGCAGCTCGCGAGGATGTAGTTGACCGTGTAGGCGCCGCTGCCCACGCACGAGTCTACGATCATGGCGTTGAGGCCGACCTGGTTGGCCGCCGTCGCCGGGATCGTCGAGGAGAGCGTCGACCCCGCGCCGCAGGTGGAGCCCGTATCGTCGTTGCAGACCTGTGCGCCAGCGCCAGCGCGCAAGGCGCTGTATTGCGCGACTTCGAGGTCGTACGCGGCGAGGTTGACCCCCGTCGCGGCGTTGCACGACGACGCGTTGAACGTGGCGGACGCTGTGTTGGGACAGGTGATCCACCAGTACGCGTTGTCGGGGCCGCCGGAGCAGCAGGTTGACGAGACCGTACCAGTGCCAGAGGTGGAGCCCGTCGCCGCCCGCAGCGTGGCGTCAGGCGTGACGCGCGCTGAAGGACCGTTGCCCGCGGGCAGGTGCTGGAAGTGGATCTGCGCCGTACCCGCGCTGCAGCCCGACAACACGAGGTAGTAGGTACCCGCGGCGAGGCGCGCCACGATTTGCGTCTGAAGACCCGTGAGTCCCGAGCAGAGGCCTGCGTTGCTCGCGTCGTCGTTGCAGGTCACGAAGCCCGTCGTTGCCGTGATGTTGGCGCCGGTCGAGCTCTGGATGAAGAGCGACGTATCCCACGTGGCGCCGAGCGTGTCGGCGTAGACCACCTCGGGCTGCGTGAGCGTGAAGCGGAAGAACACGTCGTTGCCCGAGGTGCACCCGCAGCTACCCGCAGTATCATTGCGGGCGGCCGTCGTGTTGGCCGTGAGCGTCTGCGCGGGGTTCGTGAGGCTGATCACAGTGGCCCCTGCGCGCGTGTCATTCGCGGGGGGAGTCCCCGCGCAGCGTCCGGCCATGCAGCTCGTGCCTGCGCCGCAGACCGTACCGCACGCGCCGCAGTTGCGTGAGTTGGTCATCGTGTCGACACACGCCGCCGCCGCGCCAGTGCCGCAGAGGCGCTGGCCCGTGGGGCAGCCGCACGCGCCCGCCG
>CANMAT010000017.1 GCA_947494865.1 Deltaproteobacteria bacterium | reverse complement strand
GCCCGACACGACGACCGGGCGGCGCGCGAGGTAGAGCGCCTCGCTCCCGTACGACGAGAAGGTGAGCACCGCGGCGCCCCGACCCGGCGGCAACGCGCGGTCGCGGAGGAGCACCGCGCCCTCGAGGAGCCCGGTGATCATGCCCGCGGGGGCGGGGCGAAACATGGCGCGCGCCCCGCCGTCGGCGCCGAGCCATACGAGCGCGATGGCGAGGGGCGCCCACGTGGCGAGGGGCGCCGCGCGGCGCCGCGCGAGCACGTCGACGGGCTCCGCGAGGCCGAGGGCCGCGACCGGGGCGATGGGGCCCGCGAGCGCGCGGCCGAAGCGCTGCTGGAGCATCGTGAAGAGCAGCAGGCCCGAGACGACCACGGCGAGTGTTGGGGTCGTTGCGGCGCGGCGGCGATGGAGGCGCGCGAGCGCGAGCGGGAGCAGCGCGATCAGGAGCGGCCCGAGCGCGCTGAACTCGATGAAGACCCTGCGCCACGGTGGCGCCGTGAAGACTCCGCCCGCGAAGAGGGGGCGGCACTCGGCGATCGCGGCCATCCACGGGTCGCGCGTGAACAGCCAGTCGAGCACGCCCGCGACGAGCTCGCGGCGCAGCGCGGGGAACAGCGCCAGCCCCAGCGCGAGGGGCGCCGCGACGCGCCAGGTCGCCGCCCACGCGCGCCGCGGTGCGCGCTGCGCGAGCGTGTCGCGCTCGATCGCCGCGGCCGCGTGCGTGGCGGCGGCGAGCAGCGCGGCCCCCGCGCCGAGGAGGAGCGGCTGCATGAGCGAGAGTTGAAGGTGATGAAACCACTGCCCGTGCGCGCGCACCCACGGGAGCGAGAGGGCCGTGAGCAGCGCGGCGCCGGAGGCGTACGCGAGCGCTCCGCCGCCGAGCCAGCGCGAGCCCGGGGGCAGCGGGCGCGCCTCGGCGACGAGGGAGAGGGCGAGGCCCGCCGCGAGGAGCGCGTGCGTGGCCATCGTGCCCGAGAAGAGGTACGTCATCGAGGCGAGGAGGGCTCCCCCCGCGAACTCCCACCGCAGCGGCGACCAGGCGCGGCGGGCTGTGACCCAGAGCAGCGCGAGGAGGGGCGCGATGCTCTCGATCATGTGATGGTCGACGGCGCCCACCTGGGTGATGTGCACCGAGGTGGGCAGCGCAGCGGCGAAGACGAGCGCGGCCAGGGCGACGGGCGCGCGTCGCTCGGCCGAGGGCTCGAGCCGCGCGGCGGTGAGCGAGGCGAGCGCCGCGGTGAGCGCGCCCGCGAAGACGGGGACCCACGCGATGACCACGGGCGCGCGCGGCGACGCGCTCGTGAGCCCGAGCAGGCGCGGGGGCAGGGCCAGGAACAGATCGAAGCCGGGGCCCCACGTGGGGATCGCCCCGCGCGGCCACGCGAGCCACGGGTCGCGCAGCGGCACCGTCGGAAAGTGCTCGAGCGTGAGGAGCGCGCGGCGCAAATGGTAGTAGCAGTCGGTGTCGGTGACGAAGACCTCGCCGCCGACAAACACCGCGCCCTGCGCACGTGCGCGAAGCCACACGGTGAGGGCGATCCCTGCGACGCCCGCGGCGGCGATCAGGCCTCGTCGGAGCGGGGTGTTGATACCTGCCGTGGTCAGCACCAGAGGATCTCTGCCTTGCGCGCTCCTCGACGATCGAGGGGGCCACCCATCGGACCTGCACCGACGCGCTGCGGCGGATGAAGCGTCCCTGCGTGAGCGCAGTTTGCGCGTTCGCGACGCTATCAGAGATCGCGACCTTGCGTGAATTGCGATTCCGCGCCGGTGAGCGCTGTAGACACGCTTGCCCCGCGGGGACCATTCTCTCCGCTCTCCGAGGAGGATCACGGACTGATATGAACAACGCAGGCAGTGCCCCGCGCGCGGCGCGGCAACAGACGCTCTTCTCGTACTTCGACGTGAACCGCGACGGCGTCATCGACGTGAGCGATTTCGTCGCGATCACGCAGCGCGCGTCGAGCTTTCTCCCGGTCGGTGCGGCTCCGTCGGAAGAGGTGCTGCACGCGGCGAGGGTCCGCTTCTCGTGGTTTCGCAAGGCCGACAGCGACGCCGACCGCCGAGTGACCGCCGAAGAGTGGATGGCCCACTGCGCGAAGGAGTTCGCCGGCGTCGGGCTCTCCTCCGAGGCGGAGGCCTTCGCGCGCGCGTTCTTCCGCACGCTCGACATCGATCAAGACGCCGCGATCGATTTCGGCGACTACGCCTACGCGCACCTCGCCTACGGGCGCGACCCCACGGTCGAGGCGCTCTATGCGGGCTTCCGCGCGCTGGACGCCAACGGGAGCGGCAAGGTTACGCTGCCCGAGTTTCTCACCGCGTACGAGCGCTTCGTCGCGAGCGACGCCGAGGACGTCGGCGGACTCCTCGTAGGCTGAGCCGAAGCCCCGCCCTCCGTGAACGAGGGCTCGCTACGAGCGGGCCCACGTTCAGCGCGCAGAAGACAGCAGGCGATCAGCGCGATGGGATACTAGCGCTGCCCACAAAGCGAACCAGATGGAGCGCCGTATGCCGTTGCCGCATACCTCTCAAACACCTTCCCCCGAAGGTGTTTGAGAATGGAGCCACCCATCGGATTTGAACCGACGACCTGCGGTTTACGAATCCGCCCGAGATTTGCGCGATTCATCGGGAAACAAAGGGTATCAGCGTTTGAGATTCGTAAGGGGTACGAATCCGCAGAGGTGGGGTTGAGGAGGCGTCCGAGCTGAGGGGCGCCCCAGGCGGTTACGAGGTGGCGGGCGACTCGGTGCATCCAGCACATTGCTGGCTGTCTGAATCAGTCGTAATCGTTTTGTTGACCATGCCTCGGGTTGTAATCATTTTGTTGGTCGCATAATGAAACGTGCGGCCCTCGTAGCAGAAATGAATCAATTTTTCCCGCGGGCCTCGGAGGCGCTGTGACCGCCAGGCCGCTGGGGTACGCGGCGCTGATCGTCCGCTTCGGCCTGCCAGATCTCGGGCTCGCGCACGCCTCCTACCTGCGCCCCGCAGGCGTGATGGTGAAGGAGCAGGGCGCCGACGGCGCAGAGCGCGTCCACTACCCCCGAGCGTACGACCCCGGCGACCGCACGATCGACCACCTCGTGTTCGCGCTCAAGTACGACGGGGTCGATCTGCGTGTGCTTCGCGCCGTGCTCGCCGCTATGCCCGAGGGTGAGCTCGTCGAGGCGGTCATCGCGCAGCCCACCGGCCAGTATGTGCGGCGGCTGTGGTTCCTCTACGAGTGGCTGCTCGGGCGCTCGCTGCGCGCGCCGGACCTCACGCAAGGTAACTACGTGCCCCTGCTCGACCCGGCGAACTACGTGGTCGGTTCGTCGTACAGGAGCCGCCGACATCGCATCGCCGTCAACGCGCTCGGCCCCGCCGCGCTGTGCCCGGTCGTGCGTCGCACGCCGAGGCTCGCGGAGCAGATCGCCGAGGCTCCCGCGCTCGAAGGGCGGGCCACGGCGTTCATCGAGACCGTGCCCCCAGCGATCCTCTGGCGGGCCACGGCGTACCTCTACGACAAAGAGACGCGCTCGAGCTACGCGATCGAGCGTGAGACCCCGCGCGAGGGGCGCGTCGAGCGCTTCGTCGGCGTGCTGCGCGACGCGTGGAAGGGGCGCTCCCTCTCGCGCGAGGTGCTCGTCGAGGTGCAGAACGCGATCGTCGAGGCGGCCTACGCCGAGCACTGTGAGCGCACGGAGCAGAACTGGGTCGGGCGCATCGGGCCTCGCTTCGAAGAAGAGGTGTTCCTCGTGGCGCCAACGCCGGAGGCGCTGCCGGGGCTGCTCGACGCGTGGATCGAGCTGGCCAACCATCTCACGCGCCGCGACGACAACCCCGTCGACCCCGTCGTGGGCGCGGCGGTGGTGTCGTTCCTGTTCGTGTACCTGCACCCGTTCAATGATGGCAACGGGCGCATTCATCGGTGGCTGTTGCACTGGGCGCTGGCGCGACGCGGCTTCGGCCCGCGCGACGTGGTGCTCCCGGTGTCGGCGGCCATTCTGCACGATGCTGGCCGCTACGACGCCGTGCTGGAGTCGCTCTCGCGCCCGATGCGCGCGCACGTGCGGACGGAGTTTCAAGGCCATCGTCTGGTGGTGCTCGACGACCACGCGGACCTGTTTCGGCACCTCGACTTCACCGCCCACGCCGAGGTGCTCCACGACTGGCTGGCCCGCGCGGTCGATCGCGAGATGCGCGAGGAGGTCGAGTTCCTCGCCCGCTTCGATCGCGCGGTGGAGGGGCTCCGCGCCGTGCGCGAGATGCCCGATCGCCAGGAGCGCCTCTTCGTGCAATTCGTCGTGCAGAACCGGGGGAGGCTCTCGCAGCGCAAGCGCGCGCAGTTTGCCGGGGTCTCCGACGATGAGCTCGCGGCGATGGAGCTCGCCGTGTGTGAGGCGTTCGAACTCGACGGGGAAGGGCGCGGATGACCCGTTGGCCACGTCGCGTCCACCGAGGTCGCGGAGGCAGACGGCAACGAGGGATCGCGCTCGGAGCGTCCCGCGCTGTGACTTACGAATCACTGCTGAATCTGGCGCACCGCAACGACGCTCGGCGACCTTTGAGCCGGACCCGTTGGGCACGAAAAAAGCAAGTTTTACGCGGATTCGACGCGTCTACGCTCGATGTGCGGCGGTTTCCAGGACTGCCACTCAACCGCCGCGAGCGGACGTTGGGCGAGTCAACGAAGGCCTTGAAAACAAGGTGTTTCGAGTGACTGGCTGCCGCGTGACGATTGCCCCTATAAAATGGGCCTCGTCGCGTTGTCGCCGCTCCTACGAAGGCCTCAAACACCTTCCCCCGAAGGTGTTTGAGAATGGAGCCACCCATCGGATTTGAACCGACGACCTGCGGTTTACGAAACCGCTGCTCTACCCCTGAGCTAGGGTGGCGTGAGGAGCCGGACTTCTAACACAGTCTGCGAAGCGCGCAAGTACCTTGTGTGTGTTTTGATAAGATATAGCGTGGCGGCCCAGATGATCGACCTCCGCTCCGATACTGTGACCCGCCCGACCCCTGAGATGCGCCGCGCGATGGCCGACGCCGAGGTGGGCGACGATGTCTTCGACGAAGACCCGACCGCGCAGCTCCTCCAGCGCGAGGTCGCTGCGCTGCTCGGCAAGGAGGCGGCGCTGTTCGTGCCGTCGGGCACCATGGCGAACCAGATCGCGCTGCTCGTTCACGCGCGGCCCGGCGATGAGGTGGTGGTGAGCGAGGGCGCGCACTGCGCCTGGTACGAGTCGGGCGCCGCGGCCGCGTGGGCCGGCGTGCAGTGCGTCGTCGCGGGCAGCGGGCCGATGTTCTCGGTCGACGACCTCGACGCCGCCGTGAAGCCGCGCGTGTATTACTACCCGCGCACGAGCCTCGTGGCGCTCGAGAACACCCACAACCGCGGCGGAGGCAAGGTGCTCCCGCAGGCGCTCGTCGTCGACGTCGCGGCGCGGGCGCGCGCGCACGGCCTCGCGGTGCACCTCGACGGCGCGCGGCTCTTCAACGCCTCGGTCGCCTCGGGGCGCTCGCTGCGCGAGCTCGCCGCGCCCGCGGACACCGTGTCGGTGTGCCTCTCGAAGGGCCTCGGCGCCCCCGTCGGCTCGCTGCTGGCAGGCGACGCCGCGCGCATCGGGGCCGCCCATCGCTTTCGCAAGATGCTCGGCGGCGGGATGCGCCAGGTGGGCGTGCTCGCGGCCGCGGGCCTCTACGCGCTCCGCAATCACAGCGCGCGCCTCGCGGACGACCACCGCAACGCGAGCCTCTTCGCCGAGCGCGCGGCGCGCAGCGCGTCGCTCCGGGTGCTCGCGCCCGAGACCAACATCGTCATGGTCGACGTTCTGGGTGAGGCCGCGGAGCGACCCGCCGAGCGCCTCGCCGCGCGCGCGAAGGAGGCCGGCGTGCTGCTTTCGGTGTTCGGCCCGCGGCGGCTCCGCGCGGTGACCCACCTCGACGTGTCGAGCGATGCGTGCGCGCGCGCCGCCGACGCGCTCGTCGCGCTCGCGGACGGCTGACGCCGTGCGATGGCTGCGCTCGATCGTGTGTGTTGTCGCCCTCGCCGCGTGCGCGCCGACGATCCCGCAGGCGTGGCGCGACGCGATGGCGTCGGGCGACCGCGCGCTGCACGCGGGCCGCGCGCAAGAGGCCGCCGCGCGCTACGACGAGGCCGCCCGCGAGGCGTCGAGGCCCCGCGACCGCGACGAGGCCGCGTACCGCGCCGCGATGGCCCTCGCGCGCAGCGACCGCGACGGCGCGCTCGCGCGCCTCGACGCTGTGGCCGTGCGCTCGCCGGACTTCGAGCGCGGGGCGCGCGCTGCGTACGAGGCCGCGATGATGCGGCGCGGTGCGAGCGACGAGGCGGAGCGATCGCGCGGCCTGAGCGCGCTCGAGGCGCTCGTGCGGGAGAGGCCCGAGACGGGGCCGGCGCGCCTCGCGGTCGATCGCGTTCTCGATGCGCGCGACGCAGAAGACGCATCGCTCGCGTCGTCAATCGCGTGGGTCGACGCGGCGCTCGCAGACCCGCGCGTCGAGGGCGCGGCGACGCGCGAGACGCTGTGCGCCGAGCGCGCGCTCCGGCTCGCGCGAGCGGGGCGCCGCGGCGAGGCCGTGGCGGCGTGGCGGGCGCTCTTTCGCGCGGTGCCCTACCCCCAGAACAGCCGGTGGGACGACGGTCACATCGCGCTTGCGACGCTGTTGCGAGAGGGCGGCGACGCGCGCGCTGCCGTGGAGGTCATCGACGAGATGCTCGCGGCGCGCGATCCGGGGTGCACAGGCGGGAGCTGCGACGCGCCGGAGTTCCAAGAGGGGGCGATGCTGCGCGCGGTGATCCTGCGCGACGATTTGCGCGAGATGGAGCGCGCGGCGGAGGCGTTTCACCGCACGTACGAGATGTTCCCGGAGTCACGGGTGCGCGACGACGCGCTCCGCGAGGAGGCACGCGTGCGCGATCGCATGAGCGACGGGAGCGCGTGTGTTGTGTGGGAGCGTCTTGCGAACGAGTTTCCCTGCACGCGGCGGGGGCGTGAGGGCCGGGAGCGAGCGCAACGATGCGGCCGCCCCTCGGTGAGGGGCTGCGAGTAGGTCAGTCTTCTTCGTCGAGGGGCTCCTCGTCGACGTCGTCATCGTCGTCTTCGTCGTCGAAGTCCGCCGCGTCGTCTTCTTCTTCGCCGGTCTCTACGGTCTCGTATTTGACCTCGACGCCTACGTCCGCGAGTTGTGACTCGAGCAGGTCGAAGAGTTCTTCGACGTCCTCCCCCGACCACTCCTCGAGCGTGTCGCCGAGGAAGTCGTAGAAGTCCGTGTCGATCCGCCGCTCGATCTCTTCGACCTGATCTTCGCTGAACGAATCGAGGATGTCGTCGCGCAGCGTCTCGGTGTCGCCTTCTTCAATGGCGTCCTGCGCCGAGAGTCGGATCTGCTTGACCGCGCGCTTGTCGAGAACGATCTCCATCGCTCCTGTGCCTCTTCTGATGCTGAAAGGTGGCGCGAGCGACTAGCCCGGCGCCTCGTAGGATGTCAACAAACACGATCCGCGGCGCGCTTTCAACTGTCTTCGACACCTCGTATCGTTCCGTCGTGCGGTACACGGCCTCGACCCTCGCGGCGTGCGCTCTCCTCGCCGCGACGGCGGTGCGCGCCGATGACACTCCGCCTCCCGCGACGCGGCCCGTACCGCGCGCGGTGACGTTCCCCTTTCAGCCGTACTCGTTCCTCTACGGCGCGCTCTCGACGACGGCGATCGCGCACGCCGACTCGCTGTGCCCGGCCTCGTCGTCGGTGTGCCCCTTCGGCGGCGGCGGCGGCATCTTCGTCGGCGGCGGCTGGCGTTACGTGCGACAGCGCGAGTGGCTCGTGGGGTACGACCTCTCGGTGCGCAACGCGCGCAACCTCTTCTCGTCGGCCACGCTCCAGCAGATTCGGATCGAGCACCGCTGGGTGCTCGGCGCGACGCCCGTGCACAATTTCGAAGGCTTCGTCGGGGCGGGCGGCGGCGTCGCCGTGTTCGGCGAGCTCCTCGGCGTGCGCACCTTCGGGGCCACGCTCGGCGTCCTGGCGGGGGGCACCTACAACGTCAGCGCCTTCGTGCGCCTCGGCGCGCTCGTGCGCCTCGACGCGACGCGCTTTCTCATCCCCTTCACCGCGGGCGACGGTGTGCTGCGCGCCGACGGCGGCGTGGCCGCGATCACCACCACCTTCATGCTCACCGCGTCGTTCCTCGGGCACTGATCGCGAGGGCGCGGCGCTCCTTGCTTGACGCTCGGGCGCGCGCCAGTGTCCAATCCGCCCGCAATGACTTGCGGCAACTGCGGGCGTCAGAACCCCAACGGGGCGCTCTACTGCCTCGATTGTGGGCAGAAGCTTCGGGAGGGCGTTACGTCCGGCGCGCCCGCGGGCGCTCCCGGGGGCCCCTTCGGTGCGTCCAACGGCGCATCCGCCGAGCCCGCGCGCCCGCTGCCGTGTCCGCGCTGCGGCACGGCCACGAATCCCAGCGCCCTCTACTGTGGCGTGTGCGGCCTCCCCGCCTCGGAGATGGCCTCCGGGGGCGCGCCCCCCCCGGCCGCCGCGCCGATCGCCGCTGCGCCCATCGTGCCGATCGCCGCCGCGCCCATTGCGCCGGTGGCGGCCGTCGTCGTCGCTCCGCAGGCCTATGCACCCGCGCCCGTAGCTCCCGCACGGTCGGCGGGCGCGACCCTCATCGATCCGCCGTCGCGGCTCGAGGCGCGCACCGACAACTTCGGCGCCGTGGCCGCCGGGGTCGTGCCGCAGATCGTCACGATTCTCAAAGACGGCTCCGAGGGGGCCGTCTACCGCCTCACCAACGCGCAGACCGACCTCGGGCGCTACGAGGGCACCATCACCCTGCCCGACGACCCGTACCTGTCGCCGAGGCACGCGCGCATCGTCCGCCGCAACGAGCGCTACTACCTCCGCGACCTCGGCTCGGTGAACGGCATCTTCCAGCGCATCCGCGAGCCCGTCGAGCTGCACCACGGCGACGTGGTGCTCGTGGGGCAGCAGGTGCTGCGCGTCGAGGTGCTCACCGACGCCGAGGTGTCGCTCGGGCCCGTGATGCACTACGGCGTGATGCTCTTCGGCACGCCCGAGCAACCGCGCCTCGCGCGCCTCGTGCAGCTCACGAGCGAGGGGATTCCGCGCGACGTCTATCACCTGTATCGTGACGAGACGGTGGTGGGGCGCGAGTCGGGCGACGTGGTGTTCACCGACGACGTTTTTCTCTCGCGGAGGCACGTGGCCTTCAAGCTCGACCGAAATCAGCGGAGGGTGATCGTGCGCGACCTGGGGAGCTCGAACGGCACGTTGGTGCTGTTCCGCGGCGAGCGCGAGATCGTCGATGGTGACATCTTTCGCATCGGTCACCACCTGTTTCGCTTCGACGCCGCGCCCCGCGCCGCAGGGGGAGCGCCGCCGCGATGAGTGAGGGTGCCATCAACCGCGCCGACGAGGGCGCCGTCGTACTCCCGTCGCAGCCCGCGCCGGTGCCCGACGCCCCGCAGGAGCCCGCAGTGACAGAGACCCCCGTGACGGAGGCCCCCGCGGTGGCGGCCGCGATCGAGCCCCCCAAGGCTGAGGCGCCCGCGGGCGAGGCCGTCACGCCGGGCGTCGTGCGCCTGCGCCTCGCCGGGCTCACCGACGTGGGGCGCATCCGCGAGCACAACGAGGACAACTATCTCATCGCCGACCTCACCGAGCACAAGCGCGTGCTCGACGAGGGCACCGTCACCCGCGCGGTGGGCGCTCGCGGCCTGCTGCTCACGGTGTGCGACGGCATGGGCGGCGCGGCCGCGGGCGAGGTCGCGAGCCAGATGGCCGTCGATGTGATCCACGGCATCGTGCAAGACGGCGACGCGCCGGCCGACCGCGACCAGTTCGCGCAGCGCCTCGTGGCGTCGATTCAAGAGGCCGGCGCGCGGATCTTTCTGGCCGCGAAGAGCAACCGCGAGCGCCGCGGGATGGGCACGACGTCGACGGTCTCGGGCGTCTTCGGCTCGACGCTCTTCGTGGGGCAGGTGGGCGACTCGCGCGCGTACCTCCTCCGCGGCTCGCACCTGCGCCAGGTTACGCGCGACCAGTCGCTCGTTTCGAAGCTCATCGAGGCCGGGCAGCTCAGCGAGTCTGAGGCCGAGACCTATGAGCACGCGCACATCATCTTGCAGGCGCTCGGCACGGCCGACACCGTGTCGGTCGACCTCTCGTACGTCGACCTGCGCAAGGGCGACGCGCTCATGCTCTGCTCCGACGGCCTCTCGGGGCTCGCGACCTTCGAACAGATTCGCGACGCGATGGCCGACGTCGACGACCCCTACGCGTGCTGCCAGAAGCTCATCGAACTGGCCAACGAGGCGGGCGGTCACGACAACATCACGGTGATCGTTGCGCGCTTCGACGGCGACCTGCCCGACCCGTCGCCCGAAGACGACAACGGCTACCAGCCGTACGTGCTGCTCGAGCCCGTCGAGGCCATCATCGCGGGGCACGCCAGCACGTCGATGAAGGTGCCCGACCTGCCGCCGCCGGGCTCCGACGTCAAGCACTCGCTCTCGCTCCCGCCCGACATGCCCACCACGATGCGGGCCGTCGAGCCCGTCGAGCCGCCGGTGGTGCTCGACGCGCGCACGCGCCGAGAGCTCGGGCTCGAGCCCAAGGGCGGCGCCCTCGGGTGGGTGCTCCTCGTGCTCGCCGTCGCGGTTGCGGCCCTCGCCGCGTGGCTCTTCACGCGCCCGTCGCCCGCGCGCGACGCCCCCGAGGTGATCGTCCCGACGCCTGACAACAGCGGCGCCGAGCCCTCGCAGGTGGAGCCTACGCAGGTGGGCGCAGCGACGCCCGTGCAGCCGCTGCCGGTCGCCGACGAAGACGCGGGCGCGCCTGACGCGGCGCCGTCCCCATGAAGGCCGCGGCGTCGCGCCTCGACGGTCGCGCAAAGCCATGATTCGTCTCGTCCAAGAGTTCGGCGCGCACGCGGGCAGGCAGCTCCCCTTCGACAAGGAGCGCGTTCGCATCGGACGCGCGCCCGACGGCGACGTGGTCTTCGACGCCAACGTCGACCTCGACTCCTCGGGGCGTCACTGCGAGGTCATCCTCGTCGACGGCTCGTACACGGTCGTCGACACGGGGAGCCGCAACGGCACCTTTGTCAACAGCGTGCGCGTGCAGCGGCAGCAGCTCAAGCACAACGACGTGATCGAGTGCGGCCGCGGCGGCCCGCGGCTGCGCGTCGAGATCCCCGTCGGGTCGCTGGGTGTGCCCGCGGCGTCGCAGGCCTTCCTGGGCGCGTCGGGGCCCGTGTCGTACGCGCCGCCCTCGCTGGCGCCCCCCGCGGCGTCGCAGCCGAACCCCTTCGCCGCGGGCGTCCCCGTGCAAGCGCCGCCGGCCTTCGGCGGTGGGAGCGGCACCGTCGCGATGCCCCAGATGGCCCTCCCCGTGGCGAGCGCGCCCGGGTTCGCGCCGCCTCCGCACGAGCCCCCGCAGTCGCCGGGGCAGTCGATGGTGGCGTCGATGCCGGGTGAGGCCCGCGTGGGCAAGCGCACCGTGGCCCTGATGATCGACCAGGCCCTCGTCGCGCACGCGCAGCGGGGCAGCTCGCAGCGGGGCCTCAAGGTGATGGTGGGCCTGCTGACGGGCCTCGTGCTCGCGGGCCTCGGCGCGGGCGCCTGGTACGTCGCCACCGAAGACCGCTCGTCGGGCGGCGCATCGAACCGCGGCGACCCGAGCACCGTGGGCGCGCGCATCGCGTCGGCCAACGATGGCAACATCTACCTCCTCGCCATGCGCACCGCCGAGGGGCGCGTGCGCGGCTTCTGCACGGGCTTCGCGGTGAACGATGCGCTCATCGCCACCAACGCCCACTGCGTCCGGATGGTCACCACCGAGACGGCGCGCGGCGCGCAGCTCGTGGTGCTGCGCAACAAGGGCAACGGCGAGATGCTGCCCGCTGCGCCGGTGTACCTCGACGCGCGCTTTCAGAACGCCCAGATGAGCCGCGGCGGCGCGGGCTACGACGTGGGCCTTGTGCAGGTGTCGACGCGGCTTGCGAGCTGGGTCACGCTGGCGCCCGACGGCGAACTCTTCGCGCTGCGCGAGGGCGACGCGGTGTTCGTCTATGGCTTTCCGGGCATGACCATGAACGAGCGCTCGCCCGTGGCGACGATCACCCTCGGGCTCCTCAACCGGGTGACCGATTTCTTCGACGGCGTGGCGACGGCGCCCACCGCGCAGAAGCTCCAGCACAGCGCGCAGACCGCGGGCGGCTCGTCGGGCAGCCCGATCTTTCTGCCGTCGGGCTCGGTGATCGGCGTCAACGCCGGCAGCCTCTCCGACGACGAGCACCAGGTGGTGATCGACCCGAGCAACGGGCAGCGCCGCGAGGTCGACGTCAACCGCGGCTCGAACTTCAAGTATGGGATGCGCGCCGACCTCATTCGTCAGGCGATGGCCTCGGTGGGCGCGCGTCAACCGTGATGCGACCCATAACTCACAACGGCGAGGAGACGTCGCGCGGGGCGCGGCGGGCTCTCGCCAAGAGACGGGTTTCCGTCTAGTCTGGCGACCGCGGCATGGCGAAGCTGGTGATCACCGGTCCCGAGGGCCAGTTGGAGCGAGAGCTCTCCGCGGTCAACACCCTAGGGAGGCATCCCAACAACAGCGTTCAGCTTCTCGACCGCATCGTGTCGAAGGAGCATTGCGTGGTCGAGTACCGCGGCAACCGCTGGTACCTGCGCGACCTGGGCTCGCTCAACGGCACCTACGTGAACGACCAGCGCGTCGCCGGCGAGGCGGTGCTGCACCACGGCGACCAGATCGCGCTCGGCAACACCCGCGCGATCTTTCACGAGCCCTCGGCGGGCGTCGCGCCCTCGTCGCACGGCAGCGGCACGTACGCGGCCGCCACGCAGGCGCCCCCCGCGGTGGCGCCGGTGCAGCACGCGCAACAGCCTGTGTTTCAGCCGTCGGCGCCCCTCGCCCCGCAGCCGCTGGTGCCGCCGGGCGCGCTCGCCGCCGCCATCGGGTCGACCACGCCGCCGCTCGTCGCGCGCCCCACCGCGCCGCAGCCGCCGCTGCCCCTGCAGGCGCTGCGCAACGTCACCATCGGCGGCGCCATGATGGAGTCGCACGTTCGCACCAAGATCGCGGCCGAGCTGCAGCAGTTCATGCCCGAGCGCACGGTGCAAGACGTCGAGGCCCTGCGGCGCGACTACGAGAAGCTCCGCATCTCGTACGAGCTGCAGCGCGCGGTGGGCGCCGAGCTCGACCTCGACCGCCTCCTCGAGAAGATCCTCGAGCGATCGTTCGACCTGCTCATGGCCGACCGCGGGGTGATTCTTCTCATCGAGGGCGGCGAGCTCAAGCCGCGCTGCTCGCGCGCCCGCAGGCCCGGCCCCGAGGAGCTCGTGGTGTCGCGCGCCGTCGTGGGCCAGGTGATGAAGGAGAAGGTCGCGGTGCTCTCGAGCGACGCCAAGCTCGACCCGCGCTTCTCCGAGTCGAAGTCCATCATCATGACGGGCATTCGCAGCTCGATGGCCGTGCCGCTGCTGTACCGCAACGAGCTCCTCGGCATCATGATGGTCGACTCGCAGAACCCCAACGCCTTCGGCGAAAAGGACCTGCAGCTCTTCACCAACATCGCCAACCAGGCGGCGCTCTCGATCGCCAACGCGAGCCTCGCGCGGCGCATCGAGGAGGAGGCCCTCGCGCGGGCGCGCTTTCAGCGCCTGCTCTCGCCCGCGATCGCAGAGCTCGTGGTGTCGGGCAAGGTCGAGGTGAAGCAGGGCGGCGAGCCGCGCGTCACCACCATGCTCTTCAGCGACATTCGCGGCTTCACCTCGCGGTCGGAGACCATGCACGCCGGCGACATCGTGCAGATGCTCAACGACTACTTCGAGCGCATGGTCGAGATCGTGTTCAAGTACGAGGGCACGCTCGACAAGTTCGTGGGCGACGAGATCATGGCGCTCTTCGGCGCGCCCGTGGCGCACCCCGACGACGCCGTGCGGGCCGTGCGCACCGCCCTCACCATGCTCGACGAGCTGCGGGCCTTCAACACCGAGCGCAACGCGCAGGGCAGGCCTTCGTTTGAAATAGGCATCGGCATCAACACGGGCGACGTGGTGGCGGGCTACATCGGCAGCTCGAAGGCCATGCAGTACACCGTGATCGGCGCGCCCGTGAACCTCGCCGCGCGCCTGTGCTCGGCCGCCCACGGCATGCAGGTGCTCATCGCCGAGACCACGTGGAACCTCGTGAAGGACGAGTTCGAAGTGCGCGAGCTCGAGCCCATCAAGCCCAAGGGCATCGCCCAGCCGGTGCGCGTGTTCGAAGTGCTGCGCGACCGCGTGACCGACGCCGAGGGGCACGTCTAGGCGCGCACCGACGATGGCCACGCTAGAGTTCGAACGCCCTCTCGTAGAGCTCGAGCGACGCATCGCCGAGCTCAAGACCGCCATTCGTGCCTCGGGGCGCGGCGGGGCCGAGTTCGACGTCGAGGTCGCGCGCCTCGAAGAGAAGGCCCGGCGGCTTCAAGAAGACATCTTCGGCTCGCTCGGGTCGTGGCAGAAGGTGCTGCTCTCGCGGCACCCCGACCGGCCCTTCACGCTCGATTACGTGCAGCGACTCTGCGACGATTTCGTCGAGCTCCATGGTGATCGCGCGTACTCCGACGACCGCGCCATCGTGGGTGGCATCGCGCGCTTCCGCGGCCGCTCGGTGGTGCTCATCGGGCACCAGAAGGGCCGCGGGGTGAAAGACAACATGGTGCGCAACTTCGGCATGCCGCACCCCGAGGGCTATCGCAAGGCCCTGCGCCTCATGGAGATGGCCGCGCGCTTTCGCCGCCCGCTGCTCACCTTCATCGACACGCCCGGCGCGTACCCCGGCCTCGG
>CANMAT010000016.1 GCA_947494865.1 Deltaproteobacteria bacterium | reverse complement strand
CCACACGCACCTCGCCGCCCCCAGCGTCAGCTCGTATCGTCCCACCGTCGCGCGGGCGCTGCCACGATGCGCGACACCGACAGCCCGACGTGCGTGAGAATGCGCTCGAACACGTCGCGCTCCTTGATCACCGCGACGAACCTCATCCTCGCGTCGCACCATCGGGCACACCAGCACACACGAGAAGGCCACGAACATGTCGTGGCCGCACCTCGGCCCTCGCCGCGCTGTGGAAGCGCTACGAGAACGCGGTCGTAGCGCAGGACATCACCCGCCTGGCAGGAGGTGCTCTTCGGCGGCGGCGCCCCCCACTTCTTCGTCGGTTGCGCGCTTCGGGAGCTTGCCCGCCCTCTTCTCTTCGGGCAATGGAGGGTTCCCACTCCCTCACTCCCTCCCCTCATTCCCCCTCTGGAGCCTCTCATGACCGAAGGAGTTCACGTCGAAGACCGCGGCGCCACGCGCTGGATCACCCTCGACCGCCCCGAGACGCGCAACGCGCTCGAGCCCGGCGTGCTCGTCGCCATGACCGAGGCGGTGAAGAGCGCCGCGACCGCGCGGGTGATCGTGCTCCGCGGCGCCAACGGGGCCTTCTGCTCGGGCGCCGACCTGCGCCACGCGATGGGCAACGCCAGCGAGCTCATGTCTGACCTCGAGGGGCACCTCGGGCGCTTTCAAGACCTCGTGCGCGCGGTGCTCGCGGCGCCGCAGCCCGTGATCGCCGCCGTCGACGGCGCGGCCTACGGCTTCGGCGCCGACCTCGCGCTCGCGTGCGACCTCCGTGTGTTCTCTTCGCGGGCCTATTTTCAAGAGGGTTTCGTGCGCATCGGGCTCATCCCCGACGGCGGCGGCACGTGGATGCTCCCGCGCCTCGTGGGGCTCTCGAAGGCCCTCGAGCTGGCGCTCCTCGGCGAGCGCGTCGACGCCGCGACGGCGCAGCACCTCGGGCTCGTGGCGAAGGTCGTCGCGCCCGACGAGCTCGAGGCGACGGTGCAGGTCATCGCCGACCGCCTCGCGAACGGCCCGCCCATCGCGCTGCAGCACATCAAGCGGCTCATGCGCGAGGGCACGGCGAAGCCCTTCGCCGAGGCCTTTCGCGACGAGGGCACCGCGCAGCTCCAGTGCCTGCGCTCGGAGGATTTTATCGAGGGCGTGATGGCCTTCTTCGAGAAGCGCCCGGCGGCCTTCAAGGGCCAGTAGGCGCTACTGAACCCGCAGGCCGCCGAAGCCCGGCAGCACCGAGTTGATCATGCTGTTTACGCTGCCGACGGCGCCGCGCATGAAGAACTCGCGGGGCACGGAGCCGCTCGTGGAGAAGCTCGCGCGCAGCGAGAGGTAGTGCTCGACCACCACCTGCCCGTGCAGGGTGTAGTTGACGGTCGGTGAGCCCGCGGCGGCCATGAGGTACGCGGGCGCGCCGTTCCACGGGACGGTGACGTTGGCCGTGACGGGCACCCAGCGCTGCGGCGGGAGCACGGTGCCCACCGCCGTGACCGACGACCCCGCGTCGTTGTTGTTGAGCGTGAGCTGCGCGTTGAGCTCGCGGATGTTGAGCTCATAGCCGTTGGGGTTGTAGGCGTTGAACACCACGCGGAAGGCGAGCCCGTTGCCGTCGATGCCCGTAAACTCCATGCTCTGCGCCTGAAGCTGCGGGGCCTCGACGTGGATGCAGCCACCGGCCAGCGCTCCGAGGAGTGCCATCGCAAGGAACGCTCGCCGCTTCGTCACACGCGCCATCGGTCAGCCTCTCTCTCGGGGGGGAAAGTTATACGAGCCGCGTCTCTTGTGCGTGCAGCAGAATGTCTGCGCCTCCAAGATTTATCCCCGCGCATCGAAGGCCCCGCATGCCCACGCTGAAGGAACCCGACGTCGACGCCGCGCGCGCCCTGCTGGTGCCCTGGTATCGCGCCAACGCGCGGGCGCTCCCCTGGCGGCAGACGCGCGACCCGTGGGCGGTGTGGGTGAGCGAGGTGATGCTCCAGCAGACGCGCGTCGACACCGTGGTGCCGTATTACACACGGTTTTTACAGCGGTTTCCGACGGTGACGGCCCTCGCCGACGCGGCGGAGCCCGACGTGCTCGCCCTCTGGAGCGGCCTCGGGTATTACCGCCGCGCGCGGCTCCTGCACGCCGGCGCGCGGGCCGTGGTCGATCGCCACGGGGGCGTGATTCCCGGCGAGGCGACGGCCCTGCGCGCGCTGCCGGGAGTGGGGGACTACACCGCGGGTGCGCTCGGGAGCATCGCCTTCGGGCTCAGCGTTCCGCTCGTCGACGGCAACGTGGAGCGGGTGCTCACGCGCCTCCACGGCCTGCGCGGCGACCCGCGCGCGGCGCCGCTCAAGAAGCGCCTGTGGACCCTCGCGGCGCGCTACGCCGAACACGCCGCGCCGGGCGACGTGAACCAGGCGCTCATGGAGCTCGGCGCCACCGTGTGCGCCCCCACCGCGCCGCGGTGCCTCGTGTGCCCCGTGCGGTCGCACTGCGTCGCCGCCGCCGAGGGGGAGCCCACACGGTACCCCGAGAAGGCACCCTCCGCGGCGCCGCGCGACGAGCGGTGGTGCGCCCTCGTGGCGCGCGACGGCGACCGCGTATGGCTCGTCGAGAGCGAGCTCGGGCGCTGGCAGGGGATGCTCCTCACGCCCCTCGTCGAGACGCGCGCGGCGCCGGTGTGGGAGGCCCCCATGAGCACACCGCGCGAGGTGGCGAAGATCACCCACGTGCTCACCCACGCGCGCATGGCGGTGACCGTGTACGAGGCGCACCTCACGGGGGCTCCTCCGCGGGGACGGCTCGTGGCGCGCGACGCGCTCTCGTCACTCGCGGTGCCGAAGATCACGCGCAGCGTACTCGCCGCCGCCGACGGCGACGCTCACCCGCGGCGCAGGCGCTGAGACGCGGTGGCCGCGAAGGCGGCCGCGAGGCACACGCCGCCGAGGGCGCGCGCGACGAGCAGCGCGCTCGAGCCCGCGCGGAGGTCGCGCACCTGCACGCCGAGCATGCCCGTGGCGGCGGTGACGGCCTGCGCGCCGAGCGAGAGCGCAACGCCCGCCACCGAGACGGTGAGCACCCAGCGCGGGACCGTTACGCCGCGCGCGAGGGCGTGCACGGCGAGGCCGGTGATCCACGCGTGCATGGCGAGGCGCGCCACGGCGAGGGGCATGCCCGCGAGGTGCCACGGCGAGCTCGGGGCCTGGAGGCAGAGCATCTCCCAGAGCCACGCGACGGCGCCGACGGTCATGCACGCGAGGGCGAGGGCTTCGAAGCCGCGAGGGGCTTCGGCGGGAGGCGACGCGCTCAGGGCTGCTCTCCCTCGCACTGATCGCAGCACGTGGCGACGAGGTCGGAGGTCTGCCCGGGGCGCGGGCACCCGCTCGCGGCGCGGATCTTTCGGCACGCCGAGCGACGCGGCCCGCTGCCCGCGGGCGAGAGCCCCACGGCGGTGCAGAGCACGTCGAAGGCGCGGGCGTGCGAGCCGCCCTGCGCGAGCAGCACCTGCCCCAGAAGGATGCGCGCGTTCTGCCCGTTGTGGCCGCCCTGACGGTGCTGAATGGCGAGGTCGGCCTGCGCCGCCGCGAGGGGGTAGTTGCCGTGAATGAAGGCCTCGCTCGCGAGGCGAAAGCTGTCGATGGAGGGGCGGTCGCCCGCGTCGGCGTGGCGCGGCGTCGGGGGCGCGACGGCGAGCGCGGCGTCGGGCGCGGCGAGCGCGGCGTCGCGGTCTTCGCGGGCCACATGGATCGGGTTGATCTCGGGGGGCGCGGGCACCGCGGGGATGGGCGGGGTGTTCGCGTGCACGTCGGTGCGGGTCGCGGCGCCGCCGTCGAGCACGCGGGCCTGGTTGTCGCCGTCGCGACGGCCCCGCAGCGCGACGCCGCCCACGACGCCGAGGAGGAGCAGCAGGGCCGCCGCGACGAGCCACGCGCCGCGGCGCTCGACGATGGGCCGCGCGGGCTCGTCGACGGTGACGTCTTCGAGGCGGGCGATGGGCGACGGGCGCGTCTCTTGATCGGGCGACGAGCGCGTGAGGGCGACGATGCCCTCGTGCGCGCCTTCTTTGAGGCAGCGGTCGAGGGCGTCGGCGAGGTCGTTGGCGTTGGCGTAGCGGGCGTTGGGGTCCTTCGCGAGGCAGCGCATCACCACGGCCTCGAGGGCCGGGGGCACGTGCGCCTCGGGGGCGCGCTCGTGCGGCGGCATCGGGGGCTTGACGATCTGCTGCGTGAGCGTCTCGACGAGCGAGGCGCCGTCGAAGAGCACCGTGCCCGTGAGGCACTCGTAGAGCACCGCCCCGAGGGCGTAGATGTCGGTGCGCCCGTCGACGCTGTGGTTGCGCGCCTGCTCGGGGGCCATGTAGGCCGGCGAGCCGAAGATCTCGCCCGCGCGCGTCTCATGGCGCGCCACGCCGTCGAGGAGCTCGGAGTTGTTGGTCTTGGCGACCCCGAAATCGAGGAGCTTCACCGCGCCCGCGCGGGTGAGAAACACGTTCTCGGGCTTGATGTCGCGGTGCACCACGGACTCGGCGTGGGCGGCCGCGAGGCCGCGCGCGAGGGCCACGCCGACGAGCACGCACTCGGCCGCGGGCATGCGGCGCGACTCGGGCGTCGTACCGCGGCTGAGGCGGTCGCGGAGGGTCTCTCCCTCGAGGCGCTCCATGGCGTAGAAGAGCCGGCCGTCTTCGGTGCTCCCGAGGTCGTACACCTCGACGAGGTTGGGGTGCTTGAGCTTCGCGATGGAGCGCGCCTCGAGGCGAAACCGCTGCACCACCGCGGGGTCGTTGGAGCGCTCGGCGTAGAGCACCTTGAGGGCCACCTTGCGCCCCAGGTCGACGTGCTCGGCGGCGAAGACCTCGCCCATGCCCCCCGATCCGATGCGCTCGCCGATGCGGTAGCGGGTGCCGCGCACCACGTCGGACTCGGGGATGGCCGTGAGGGGCGCGGTGTTGGCCCGCGGCGGCCCCGGCGGCAGGCTGTGGCGCACGCTCTTGGCGGCCACCACGAGCTTGCGAATGCGCGCGTTCTCCTGCTCGCGGTCGTTGGGAAAGTACCGCGCGAGGGTGCGCGCCACGGCCTCGCGCTCGAAGCGAATGCCCCGCGCGGTGCCGATGTCGACGAGGCGCCGGCGGGCGGTGGCGGCGTCGGCGAAGCGGTGCGCGGCGTCGTAGGCCGTGATG
This sequence comes from Deltaproteobacteria bacterium, assembly GCA_947494865.1. Lineage (GTDB taxonomy): Bacteria > Myxococcota_A > Polyangia > Polyangiales > CAISKJ01. The sequence continues at coordinate 9,809 of CANMAT010000016.1, read as the reverse complement.
GCTTCGAACCACTCGTCGAGCTCGCGGGGCGCGTCGCGGCGGAGCTTCGTGGGCGACACGAACGAGTACGTGCCCGAGGCGAGCGCCTCCATGTGCTCGGCGGGCTCGGCGGTGGCGAAATCGCGGTCGGTGAGCAGCTCCCACATCACCACGCCGATGGCGAAGAGGTCGCTGCGCGAGTCGACCTTCTCGCCGCGCGCCTGCTCGGGAGACATGTACCCGGGCTTGCCGAACACGAGCCCGTGGGCGGTGCGCGCGCCGCGCCCGGTGGCGTGCGCGGTGCCGAAATCGAGCACCTTCACGTCGCCCTCCCACGACATTCGAATGTTCTGCGGAGAGATGTCGCGGTGCACCAGGTTGAGGGCGGTGCCGTCGAGCGCGGTGGCGCGGTGCGCGAACGACATGCCGTCGAGCACGCCCGCGATCACGATGAAGACGAACTCCAGCGGGAGGTGCGAGCGGGCCGCGCGGGCGGCGTACACGAGGGCGTCGAGGTCGATCCCCGCGACGTGCTCCATGGCGACGAAGGGGGTCGTTGCCTCGGTGCCTACCTCGAGAATCTGACCGATGTTGGGGTGCGTGAGGGCGCAGAGCACGCGGCCCTCGTCGAGGAAGCGCGTGAGAAACTCCTCGTCGCGGGCATACTCGGGCCGCACCGTCTTCACGACGCAGAGGCGCTGCGCGACGGCGATCTCACCCGCGAGCGCGAGGCACACGTCGCCCATTCCCCCTTGGGCCAGCGGGGAGAGCAGAATGTATCGCCCGAACTCCCGGGGCCAGGTCGCGCTATCGATCGGGGGCACTGATTCGGGAGGACTCGCGGATTCCATGTGGCTCCATCGCCTCGGGCGCTGCCGTTCAGGGCAATGACGTGATCACCCCACCGGAGGTCGCCAACAGGGTGACCCCCGCTCGCGGCGTCATCCTCGCGGCGAGCGGCGCACTTTCAGCGTCATTGAGCGCGCGAGGATGTCTCGCAAGGAGCGAGGCGCGAGCGGCGCCATCGCGACCACCGCGACCACCGCGGCCTCGACGGGGAACGCCTGCGCCTCGAAGCGCTCGGGCGCGGGCGTCTCGACGACGGGCGCGGGCGTCTCGACGACGGGCGCGGGCGTCAGGGCCCGCAACGGCGCGGGCGTGGGCGCGCGCAGCGGAGGGGGCGTCGACGCGCGCATCACGGGGCGGTGGGGCGCGAGGGCCTCGGGCTCGACCACATCGGGCTCGATGGCGGCTACGGGGCGCGCGGGCGTCGGGGCCCGCAGCGGGAGGGGCGTAGGAGCCCGCAGGGCTTCAGGCTCGAGCGAGAGGGGCTCGTCGAGGGGAGACAGGTCGTCGAGCGTGGCCGACACGTCGGGGACGGGCGCGCTCTGGAAGGGACGCGCGATCGTGACGGAGGTCGCTTGCGTCGCGGCGAGGGTGGCCTCGAGGGCGAACACGTCGAGGTCCATCGTGCGCTCGATGAGGTCGATCTCGGGGCCGATGCCCGGGTCGCCCGCGAGCGGCGGGTGGAGCGAGACCTCGGGGCTCCCATCGTTGGCGTCGTCGTCGAGCGCGTCGACGGCGGCCATCACCTCGGGGGTCGAGGGCTTCGCGGGAGCCTCGGCCGCCGGCGCGGTGGCCGTGAAGGCGTGCGTGCGCGGGGCGTCTTTGCGCGCGATCACGCGCGCCAGGAGGAGCTCGAGCCGGGCGGCGGCGTCGTGGCGATTCATGCGTCGTCTCCGGGGGTGAGCAGGGCCATCACGGACTCGTGGGAGAGCCCGTCGGCGGTGAGCCCGCGCACGCGGTGACAGGTGTCGGCGCTCGCCAGGAGGATGCGCAGCTCGCCGTCGTCGGCGCCCACCACCACGCCGTCGGCGCTGAGGCGCAAGAGCTCGCCCACGGCCCGCGCGGCGAGGCGCGAGGCGAACTCGCGAAACATCGGCCCCTCGGCGGGCGCGGCGCGCCACACGAAGAGCAGCGCGTCGCCCCAGCGTTCGAACGCGGCGAGCCCGAGGCCCCGGCGCGCGAACGCGAGGGAGAGGGCCCAGGCCACCTCGTCGGGGGCGCACCCGTCGGGGTCGTCGAGGGAGGCCGCGGCCTCGGCCACGATGGCCCCCGCGAGCCGGTCGGCGAAGGCCCCGTGGCACTCGGCGAGGCTCTCGAGCACGTCGCCGAACCACGCCGCGGGGAGCGCCACGAGGCGCTCGCGGTCAGGTCCGCCAGAGTCGATGCGGCCGTGAGGGAGGTCCATCACGAGCGCGGGAGTAGGGACGGTTGAACGGATTCCCACAGCAGCGGGACGATCGCACGACCGTCACGCGCGGCGCAAATGCAGAGCGCGTCGGCGGCTACATCACCACCTTGCGCACGCGGCTCGCGAGCAGGGCCGTGACCATCTCGCCGGCCGACGGGGACACGCGGTTGCGCGAGAGCGAGAGCCACAGATCGGGCGAGTATTTTGTATAGCGCGCGAGGAGGAGCACCCCCCCGTCGCCGAGGCGGTTCTGCGACAGGTCGAGGCGCACGAGCGCGGGGAGCCTCGTCGAGTCGGTGAGGGCCTCCGCCGCCCCCTCGCCGAGCTCGGCGAGCACGAGGCAGAGCGCGCGGAGGTTGCACGCGTGGCGGCCGCCGAGAATGGTGCGCAGCCCCTCGTCGCCGAGGGGGTTCGCCTCGAGGTCGAGCTTGAGCAGGTTGGCGAGCGTGACGGCCCCCGCGAGGGCCGCTGCGCCGCGTGCCGTGAGCCCCACGCGGCGCAGCGAGAGCGCCGCGAGGTCGCGCAGCGCGGGGCTCTCGACGAGCGTGGCCACGCCCGCGTCGCCGAGGGGGCACCCCGAGATGTGGAGCTCGACCACGTGCGCGAGCTCGTGCAGGCGGAGCAGCGCCACGATGTCTTCGGCGGCGTGCGAGCCCTGCACCACCACGCTCCACCAGTAGTCTCTCGGGTCGCCGGTGAAGACTTCGGGGTCGCCGTCGAGCTCGGCGACGCCTGGGACCACGCTCACACGCGCCCGCGGGATGAGCGTCTCGGTGAGGGCGGCCATGACGGCGGCGGGCATGCGCGAGGGCGTGAGCATCGACGGCGGCGGCAGCGTGCGCCGCTCGGCCGGCGGAGGCACCGTGCGGCGCCCCTCGGAGGCGCTCGTAGGCGCGCTCGCGTGCTGCGCGGGGTCACAGAGCGCGGCGCTCACCTGCTCGCGGGTCATCGAGGCCGTCACGCGGATCATGCGTACGGGCCGCATCGCCACGTCGAGGGCGTCGAGGAGGTCTCGCGCCGTGAGGTAGCGCTGCGAGAGGGGTTTGGCCATCGCGCGGCGGATGACGTTCCACACGGTGGGGGGCACGAGCCCCTGGGCCGCGAGGGAGGGGGGCGCGCGGTGGATGACGAGCTCCATGCACCCCATGGGGTCGCCGCTCGGGTGCGCGAAGGGGTTCTGCCCCGAGAGCATCTCGTAGAGCATCACGCCGAGGGCCCACACGTCGGCGCGCGCGTCGACGTAGCTCGCGCCGCCGAAGGCCTCGGGGGGCATGTACAGCGGCGTACCCATGAACTCGGTCACGGGCGTTACGCGCTCCTCGGTGATCTGCGCGATGCCGAAATCGAGCACCTTGGGAAAGATGCCGTCTTCGCCGCGCGTGAGGAGAATGTTGTCGGGCTTGAGGTCGCGGTGCACCACGGCGCCCTCGTGCGCGCAGGCCACGGCGTCGATCACGGGCCGCAGGATGCGCAGCGCGTTGGGGAGCGACATGCGCTGCCCCGGGAGGCGCTGCAGGTAGGCCGACAGGGTCTCTCCGCGCAGGAGTTCCTGCACGACGAAGTAGCGGCCCGTCTCGCGGTCGCGCCCCACGTCGAGCGCGTCGACCACGTGCGGGTGCAGCTTGTTGTTGCGCCGCACGCGATGAATCGCCTGCGCCTCACGCAAGAACCGCCGCAGCACGCTCTGGTCGTCGGGGCCCTGATAATGGAAGAGCTTGACCGCGCAGGGCCGCCCCGCCCAGCGGTTCTGCGCGCGAAACACGGCCCCCGTGGTGCCGACGCCCAGCAGGTCGTTGAGCTGATATTTCCCGTCGATCAGCGTCCCAATGAGCCGCCGCGCCTGCTCCGTCGGGTCATCGTCGGAGGGCGCCAGCGCCGGTGGGGGCGCGATGACATTCACGGCTGCGTTCGGGCTCACGGAATGGCTCAACGGCGGGAGCGAGGCTCCACTGTAGCCGCGGCGGTCGCTTCGGCCGACGGCGCCGCGCGCACGATTGATGCACCTTCGCGGCGGTCGTGCTGGCACTGACGCCGTAGAGGCTCACCGGAGGTGGCGATGTCGTCTCCCGCTCGTATCGAGGCCGTTACCCTCCGCGTGAATCCTGGGCCCCTCGAAGACCCGCTTCTTCGATACGGCGCCGTCGCGGGCGCCCTCGCGGCGGCCTGCGCGCTGTGGGCGGCCTCGGGCGAGGCGGCCTCGGTGGGTATGCAGGCATTTCTCCTCTGCGCCTCGGGTGTCATGGGTTTGACCGCCCTGCGCATCGGCCACCCGCGCCGTCAGAAAACCGTCGGCGCCCTGGAGCTCTCCGACGATGGCCTCACGATCGAGCACGGAGACACGCGCACCGAGGTGCCCTGGAGCAGCGTGGTCCGCTGGTCCGTGCACCCCTCCCGCGAGGGCGACGGCGAGGAGCTTCGCCTGCGCTGCAACGACGGCCGCGCGTGGGGCATCACCCTCCCCCACGATGAGGCCCTCGCGGCGGTGCGCGACGCGATGCGCCGGGCCCTCTCGCGGCGGGCGCTCACGATTCCCCTCCGTGGTGGTGTCGACACGTCGGGGCTCACGGCCCTCGTGGTGATGCTCTCGGTGGCCGCGCCGATGCCCCTGGCCGACACCGTGATGCGCACCGGCGGCGTGCTCGCGGGCCTCCTCGCGTGGGCCGCGGGCTTCGCCCTCGCCGCGCGCCTCGTGATGGAGGTGTGCGTCTCGCGGGTCACCGTCGGCGGCGACGGCGTGGCGATGCAGCGCAACGGCTGCGAGCGCTTCGTCCCGTGGTCGCTCGTGGCCGACGTCGACTGGAACGAGTTCGGCGTGCTCGTGCGCCTCGTCGACGGCGAGGAGGTGCAGCTCCCGCTCCTGTCGCACGCGATGGTCCGCGACGTGCGCGACGGCTCCGTGGCGCGCGCGGTACGCCTCCGCGACGCCCTCTACGACCGCCTGCGCGCCGAGCTCGACGCGTGGCGCGTGCGCGAGGCCAGCGACGACGTAGAGGCCTCACTCCTCGACCGCCGCGGGCGCTCCCTCGAAGACTGGCGCGCCTCGACGCGCGCGCTCCTCGCCCACGTGTCGGGCTACCGGAGCGTGCGCCTCGACCCCTGCCTCGCGGCCCGCGTCATCGAAGACCCCGCGGCCCCCCTCGAGCGCCGCGTGGCGGCCGTGTGGGCCCTGCGCGCCCACGACCGCCCGCGGGCCTGCACGCGCGTCCGCGTGGCGCTCGAGGCCGCCGCGTGCGAGCCCGTGCGCGAGGCCCTCGGGCTCGCCGCGCGCGACGACCTCGACGAGGTCGCACTCGACCGCGCCCTCGAGGCCGCCGGGCGCGGGTGACTCACTCGGTGTAGAGCGCCTCGATCTCGGCCGCGAAGCGCTTGTACACCACGGGGCGCTTCACCTTCATGGTGGGCGTGAGCTCGCCGCCCTCGATGGTGAGGGGCTTCGGGAGCACGTAGAACTTCTTCACCGCCTCGACGCGGGCGTAGCGCGCGTTCACCGCTTCGACGACGCCCTCGATGGCCTTGCGCACGTACGGGGCGGCGTTGGGGTCGGCGGGCGCGTCGGCCTCGCCGCTCTCGCGCGCGAGGGCCGCGAGGCGCTCGGGGTCGAGCACGAGCAGCACCGTGAGGTACGGCCGACGGTCGCCCACGAGCACGGCCTCGGCGATGAGCGGGCTCTTCTTGAGGTCGGCCTCGATGTTCTTGGGGGTGATGTTCTTGCCCCCCGAGGTGATGAGAATCTCCTTCTTGCGGCCGGTGATGGAGAGAAAACCGTCGCCGTCGAAGGCCCCGAGGTCGCCCGAGTGGAGCCACCCCTCGGTGAGCGTCGCGGCCGTCGCGTCGGGGTCTTTGTAGTATCCGAGAAACACGTTGGGCCCCTTCACGAGGATCTCTCCGTCGTCGGCGATCTTCACGTCGACGCCGGGGAGGGCGGTGCCCACGGAGCCGTACTTCGTCTTGCCGGGGCTGTTGAAGCTCGTGGGCCCGGTGTCCTCCGACTGGCCGTAGATCTCTTGAATGGGCAGGTCGAGGCTCGCGAAGAACTCGAGCACGTCGACCCCCACGGGGGCCGCGCCGCTCACGCAGATGCGCGCCCGCCCGAGCCCCAGGGCCGCGTGGAGCTTCGAAAAAACAAGCTTCTTCGCGAGGCGATACTGCAGCTCGAGGAGGCCCGGGAGCGCCTCTCCGCGGTTCTTGTACCCGTTGGCCTTTGTGGCCACGCCGCGCGCCCACGACACGAGCGCGGCCTTCACGCCGGTGGCCTGACGGAGCTTCCCCGCGACGGCGGCGTGAAACTTCTCCCAGATGCGCGGCACGCCGAAGAAGATGGTCGGCTGCGCGGTCTTGAGGTCGTCGGGCACCTTCTCGATCGACTCGGCGAAGTAGATGCACGCCCCCGTGGTGCACGAGCCGTGGATGCTGAGCATCTGCTCGGCGATGTGCGACAGCGGGAGGTACGACAGCATCGCGTCGTCGGGGCCGGCGCCGGTGAGTTCGAGCGCCACGGCGGCCGTCCACGCGAGGTTGCGGTGCGAGAGCATCACCCCTTTGGGCGGCCCCGTGGTGCCCGACGTGTAGATCAGCGTGGCGAGGCCGTCGGGCTCGAGCCCGTCGACGCGCGCGAACACCTCGGCGTCGTCGCCGTCGCCCAGCGCGAGGAAGGCCTCCCACGTGAGGGCGAGCGGGTCTTCGACGGCGGCGCCGCGCATGAGCACCACGCGCTTGAGGGCCGGGAGGTCGCCGCGGCGGGCGTCGACCTTCTCCCACTGCGCGAGGCTCTCGACGAGGATCACCGCGGCGTCGCAGTGCGCGGCGATGTACTGCACCTCGTCGGGCGACGACGTGGTGTAGATCCCTACGGGCACCGCGCCGATGCACATCGCGGCGAGGTCCATCACCACCCACTCGGAGCGGTTGAAGCCCAGGATGGCCACCGCGGAGCCCCTCTCGACGCCCAGGGCGATGAGCGCGCGCGCGGCGCGTCGCACGAGGCGCGCGTGGTCGGCCCAGCGCGTGGCGCGCCATGCGCCGTCGACCTTCTCGCACCACGCGGGCGCGTCGGGGCGGTGCTTCTCTTGCGCGAAGAGGCGTGCCGGTACCGTGTCTGCGGGCATGCGTCGAGACCCTCCTGCGCGACCGACGGAGGGCACCCGCTGCCCGACCGCGCCGCGACCTTCGGCGCGTAGGCAATCGCTACCGGGGCCGGTGTGTCAAGCGCTTAGCGCCCTATGCGAGGCTCAGCCGCCCCGCTCTTCGGGGAGCACGCGCAAGAGGGCATTGAAGAGCGTGCCGCGGGTGACAGGCTTCTCGACCACGCGGTGCTGCCCCGCCTCGAGGAACGCGCGCGTCTCGGGCGAGAACGCGCCCCCCGTGACGAAGACCACCCGCGCGGCCTGCTCGGGCACCCGCGCCACGAGCGCTTGATAGAAATCAACGCCCGACATCTCGGGCATCATCACGTCGCACAGAATGGCGTCGAAGCGCTCGCCCGAGAGCACGCGCGCGAGGCCCTCGCGGGCGTCGGTGAGGGCCTCGACCTCGTGGTGGCCCTGGAGCAGCCGCGTGAGGCTCCGCACGACCAGCGGGTCGTCGTCGATGACCAGCACATGGCTCCGCGGCACCGCGTCGAGCACGGGGATGGGGGTCATCGTGGCCGGGCGCCCCGAGCCCCCGAGAACGGGGAGAATCACCCGAAACGTGGTGCCCCTGCCGCGCTCGCTCGCGACGAGGATCTCTCCCCCCATGGCCGTGACGGTGCCATGGCACACCGAGAGCCCGAGGCCTACGCCCTCGCCCACCGAGCGGGTCGTAAAGAACGGGTCGAACACCTGCGCCACGACCTCGGGGCTCATCCCGTGGCCCGTGTCGCTCACCGTCACCTGCACGCGGCCGTCGGGCACGCGCGCCAGGGAGACCCGCACCTCGTTCTGCGCGGAGGCCCCCTCGGGGATCGCCTGCGCCGCGTTGAGGAGCAGGTGCACGAACACCTGCGTGAGCTGCGCCTCGTTGCCCGTCACCGACGCGCCGGGGCGAATGTCTTTCACCAGCGTGGCGCGGTGCCGAATGGTCGTCGCGGTGAGGCGTATCGCCGTCTCGAGGGGCACCGAGAGGTTCACCCGCGACGTCTCGCCGTGGTCGGCCCGGGTGAACACCGCGAGGTCGCGCACCACGCGCTGCACGCGCTCAGCGGCCTCGCGGGCCACGGCCATTTCGGTGAGCGCCTCGTCGATCTCCACGGCCGCGCCGGGGTCGGCGGCGCGCGCGCGGTCCAGGTGCAGCTGCACCAGGTCGACGCTCGTGTAGATCACCTGCAGCGGGTTGTTGATCGCGTGGGCCATGCCCGCGGCGAGGGTGCCCAGCGACGACATGCGCTCGCTCAGCGAGAGGCGCATGCGCATCTCTTCGCGGCTCGTGACGTCGCGCAGCACCGCGAGGTGACAGTCGAGCAGGATGCGCGGCACCACGCGGGCTTCGTACGTGACGCTCGCGCCGCCGGGGTGCTGCACCCGCAGGGTGGCCTCGCGGGGGGTTGGCCCTTGCGGGGCCCAGAGCGACGCGAGGCGCGCGTGCGCGACGGCGCCCACGCGCGCGGCGAGGCTCACGCCCACGAGGTCGCCCGCGGGCAGCGCGAAGACCCGGCGCGCGACCGCGTTGGCGTCGCGGCAGCGGCCCTCGTCGTCGACGAGGAGCCTCGCCTCGTCGCCGCCCTCGAAGGCCGCGCGGAACGTGTGCTCGCGCTCGCGGAGGCGGCGGTGCACCGCGGCCCGCCACACGGCGTTGCGCACGGCGCGCTCGAGGTCGAGGGCCGTGAGCGCGGGCCGCACCAGCCACTCGGAGACGCCGAGCAACATCGCGACCCCCTCGGCCGCGGGGTCTTCGACGGGCGTCACCACGATGAGCGGCACGCTCCAGCCCTGCGCCGACGCGTCGTGGAGCAGCTCGCTCGCGGGCTCGGAGCCCGGCGACCACACCACCACGCATGCGTCGTCGGCGCCGCGCTGCAGCCTGGCCCGCGCCTCGACCCACGACGGAGCGCGCGACACGCCCTCGCGCAGCGACTCGTGCCGCGACGCGACCGCGCACACCTCCAGGGCGCGCCCGGGGTCGTCTGCTGCGACCAGCACACGGAGCCTTGCGCGGGGTGTGTCTGGTACTTCGCCGGTCTTCAAGATCGATGGTCCCCGAAGCTGCGTCGTCTCGAAACTACACAAGGCTCTCAGGTAGGTGGCGTGCCATTACCGAAAGAACCACGCACGAATTCTATAGGCGCTCTTCTACAAGCTCCGCCCCTTTCGTTCCATGGAACCGCCAGGGGCCTCCCCCCCGACATGGCCCATAAAAACGGACATTGTCGTCCGTTCGTATGCTTTGATTCGATTAAATCCGTACCCTTGACCCTCGAAGGGGGCTTCGTCACGCGCCCGCGCGCCGCGGCTTTCACCCTTCGTTCGCCTCGGATGCGAACGAGGGGCTTCGTTTTCTGACCGCTGACGCCCGCCCACGCTTCGATCGGCCGGGGCGCCGACGCGCTCCTTCGACCGCGCTTTGAGCGGCGCGAGAGAGACCGTTGCGACGGGATCGAGTG